>JAWOIR010000311.1:0-5926 GCA_046484545.1 Anaerolineales bacterium | reverse complement strand
TTCTACACGCAGGTCTTCGACTGGGAGATCGCCGACAGCGGAATGGAGGGGATGCAGTACTGGATGATCAGCACGGGCAAAGACCCCGGCGGCGGGATGATGGCGAAGCCCCCCGAGGCGCCGGCCTATGGCCTGAGCCAGTATTTCCTCGTTGACGACATCGACGCCACCCTCGACAAGGTCACCGCCGCCGGCGGCCAGGTCTGCGTCCCGAAAACCGAAATCACAAAGTAGATCGGCGCCTTCGCCATCTTCACCGACCCCGACGGCATCGCCGTCAGTATCTTCCAGCCTGCTGAACAGATGTAAACTTAACCGCAAAGGGCGCAAAGTTCGCAAAGACGAAGGGAAGATGAATCCACGAATGAACCCAGCGCGGGCTTCGCCCGCAACCCAAAGGGAAGCCTTGAGAGCCGGCCGCCGTGGGGTGATCGCGCGGCGGGGGCGGGGTGATGCTGAGGAACCGGTTGGCGCGCGACCGGATCTGGGGGACACCCTGACCTCGGGTTTCCCCCAGACCCCTTTCCCCGTCAGGACAGGCTTTCCGCAACATTGCCCGCCGCTTGAACGGGGAGCAGGTTCCCTTTATGGAACTCGAATCGCAGGGCTTGTGGGAGCGGCTTACGCGCCTGGCAGGGAGAAAATAGTTATGTCTTTTTTCGAGCGATTTACCCGCAAGAAGAGCGCATCCAGCGCCAAAGACCGTTTGCAGTTGGTGCTGATACATGACCGCGTCGACCTGACCCCGGCGGTGCTGGAATCCTTGAAAGAAGAATTACTGGCTGTGATTTCGCGTCACATTGATATTGACCCATCCAGCGTAAACGTTGAGTTGGCTTCTGAAGGCCGCAGCCAGCGTTTGGTGGCTGATATTCCGTTAAAACCAGCCGCGCGCAGACGCGCCGGATAGTTTATTGATTGTTTCTGTAAGCAGGTAAAAAATGGTACGTGGAGGTTTTTGGCGTTATTTTGATTTCTCGTTGGTGGGGGCCATGACAATCCTGGTGATTATTGGTGTCACCATGATTAGTTCTTCCATTGCTGGCAACATCGAGCTGACTACCGAGACTCCCCTGGTTCAACGCCAGATTATTTTTGCTGTGGCGGGCTTTGTCGCCTTACTGGTGATGGCCTCGATAGATTATCGCTTTTGGGGTTCGCTCAGTACCCAACTATATGTTGGGATGGTTCTTGTCCTGCTCGCGCTTAACATCATCGGCGCGGCCTTGTTCGGTTCGGCGCGCTGGTTTCGCACCACGCTGGTTTTCATCCAGCCCTCGGAGTTCGCTAAAATTGTTCTGATTCTTGTCTTGGCCGATTTTTTTGCCCGGCGCTTGCATTTGATGAGTGACCCAAAAACGACGGTGCGCAGTTTCCTGATAATGATGGGGATTACCATCTGGGTTATCTTGCAGCCCAACCTGAGCACCTCGATTGTGTTGATTGTTTTGTGGCTTGTTTTGGTTTGGATTGCAGGACTGCCAGTCAGGCACATGATTGCTTATGCTTTAACCGGGGTTGCGATACTCTCGATTACATTCCCGCTATTGGTGGAATTTGAGATTATCAAAGCCTATCAATTGAATCGCATCACAAACTTTATTGCCCCTGTTGACCCGGACGACCTGACCGCCCGTTATGGCGACCGCTACAACATCGACCAGGCCTTGGTCTCGATTGGCTCCGGCGGCTTGTTTGGTCAGGGCTACGGACAAGGGCCACAGGTGCAGTTGCGTTTCCTGAAAGTGCGCTGGTCGGATTTCATCTTTGCCGCCACCACCCATGAGCTCGGTTTTGCCGGTGCGGTGTTGGTAATACTTCTTTTGGCCTTTGTCATTTATCGCTGTCTATGGGCGGCGCGGGCCGCGCCAGACGCTTTTGGCGCCCTGATTTGTTATGGGGTTGCCACCTTGATTGGATTCCAGGCATTGGTAAACCTGGGCGTCAATCTCAATCTCTTGCCCGCCACCGGGTTGACGTTACCCTTCGTCAGTTATGGCGGTAGTTCATTGGTGGCAAACATGATTGCGCTTGGGTTGGTCGAAAGCGTCATCATGCGCCGCAAGGCTATAGAATCTTAAACTCCCTGGAGGCTTTTCATGGATTTATCCCCTGTGCGGGTGCGTTTTGCGCCCTCGCCAACCGGGCGTATGCACATTGGCAATGCCCGTTCCGCGCTTTACCCTTTCCTGCTCGCTCGCCGCACCGGCGGGACCTTCATCCTGCGCATCGAAGATACCGACCAGAAGCGCTACGACCCCAATGCCGAGCGTGAACTCATCGAGGGCTTGCGCTGGCTGGGACTGGATTATGACGAAGGCCCCGACATCGGCGGCCCCAGCGGCCCCTATCGCCAGACCGAGCGCCGCGAACGCTACCACGAATACGCTTGGAAACTGGTCGATTTGGACCACGCTTTTCCCTGCTTCTGCACCCCCGAACGCTTAAGCGAAGTCCGCCAGGCCCAGATGGCCGCCAAACAAAATCCGCGCTATGACGGCCACTGCCGCAATCTCGACCCGGACGAAGGCCGCCGCCGCGCCCAGGCTGGCGAGAAATTTGTCATCCGCTTCAAAATGCCCAAAGAAGGCTCGATTACCGCCACCGACCTGTTGCGTGGCACCATCACTACCGACAATTCGGCCCTCGACGATTCGGTCCTGCTCAAATCGGACGGCCTGCCGACCTATCATCTGGCCGCCATGCTCGATGACCACCTGATGGGTATCACCCATGTCATTCGCGGCTCCGAGTGGCTGCCCTCCATGCCCCTGCACATGCACATCATCCGCGCCTTTGGCTGGAGCGAACCGCAGTTTGTGCACTTGTCGGTTTTCCTGAAACCTTCCGGCAAAGGCAAGTTGAGCAAACGCGACAGCGCCCAGGCGATTAAAGATGGCTATTCCATCTTCTTGGGTGACATGAAGGAGTTGGGCTACACCCCCGAAGGCGTCCTGAATTGGATTGCGCTGATGGGCTGGGGCGTCGCCGAAGACGATGTCCTGACTCTGGACGAGATGATTGCCCGCTTTAGCCTCGATAACGTCACCCCCTCCCCGGCGGCCATCAACTTCGCCAAACTCGACCACTTCAACGGAACCCACATCCGCCGCTTCTCCCCCGAAGACCTGACCGCACGCGTCAGGCCTTTCCTGGAGAAGGCCGGTTATGCCGTTGATGACGAAAAACTGCTTAAAATCATTCCGATTATCCGCGAACGCCTGGTCACGCTTGATGATAGTATCCCTTTTGCGGGCTTTTTCTTCCTCGACGAAGTCTCGCCAGACCCGCAGGATTTGGTTGCCAAGGGCCTGACTCCGTCTGAATCAGCGGACGTCGCCCGCAAAGCCCTCGCTATCCTCGAATCCTTGCCTGAAATTACGCACCAGTCCGCCGAGCTGCCTCTGCGCGAGTTTGTCGAAGCAGCCGGATTGAAGCCCAACCAGGTCTTTGGCATCCTGCGTGTGGCTGTCACCGGTCAGATGGTCAGTCCGCCGCTGTTCGAGAGTATGGAAATCATTGGCCGCGACGTTGTCCTGTCCCGTCTGCGCCGCGCGGTGCAGATTTTAGAGACTCTTTAGTTCCCAACACTCCACAGGTATTTGCCCGGAATTGGCTATTTGGGCGGCTTTATGCCGCCCAAATAGCCAATTCCGGTTTTTTCTACTCACACATCAAAATACAGACTCATCTCATACGGGTGCGGACGGTTTCTGACTGCCAGTGCCTCGCCCTGATACTTGGCTTCAATCCACTGCTCAATCATCTCTGTGCGGAAGACATCACCTTCCAGCAGGAAGGCATGGTCGGCTTTGAGCGCATTTAGCGCTTCTTCCAGCGAAGTCGGCAGCGGCTTGATGTTGGCGCGTTCGGCATCGCTCATCGCAAAGACATTTTTGTCGAACGGCCCGAAGCCTTCGGCGGTTGGGTCAATCTTGTTGCGGATACCGTCCAGCCCGGCCATCAGTTGGGCGGCCAGCGCCAGGTAGATGTTGCAGGTCGCATCGGGCGGGCGGAACTCGAAGCGGGCGGTATCAGGCTGGGTGGCGTACTTCGGAATGCGGACTGCCGCCGAACGGTTGCCGAGCGAGAAAAAGGCGTTAATCGGCGCCTCGTAGCCGGGAATCAGGCGCCGGTACGAATTGGTCGAGGGATTGGTAAAAGCCAGCAGCGCCGGGCCGTGCTTCAGCAGTCCACCGATATAGTACAGGGCTTCCTGGCTTAAATATCCGTAGCCATCTGCGGCGTAGAACAGGTTTTTGCCATCTTTGAGCAATTGCTGGTGGAAGTGCATCCCGCTGCCGGCCTCGCCGTAGAGCGGCTTGGGCATGAAGGTGGCGGTCTGGCTGCGTTTGTGGGCGGTCATCTTGGTGACATATTTAATCGCCATCGTTGCGTCACCGGCTTCAAGCAGGCCCATCATTGGCGTTTCGATTTCCAACTGTCCAGGCCCGCCGACCTCGTGGTGATGGTACTTGATGGGGATGCCGATTTTCTCCAGGGTGATGCACATCTCCGAGCGCAGGTTGTATAACTGGTCTTTGGGCGGGATGACATGGTAGCCGCCGTGCAAGGGGATGTAGTGGCCGTGCCCGCCTGCTGCGCTGTTCCAGTCGGCTTCGCTGCTTTCCAGTTCATAACTGGCGCGGTTGACGCCGTACTCGTAACTGACCCGGTCAAAAATGTAGAACTCGAACTCCGGTCCCCACAGGCTCCGCTCTGCGATGCCGGTTTCCTTCATGTACTCCTCGGCGCGGATGGCGATATTGCGCGGGTCGTTGCCAAAGATGGCATGGGTATCGGCCTCGTAGGTCTTCGAGATGAAACTGAGTGTGCGCGCATCCCAGAACGGGTCGATGAATCCGGTTGTCAGGTCTGGAACCAGCACCATATCCCCCGACTTGACCGATTTCAGGCCTACCGACGAACCATCGAACCCGACGCCCTGTTCCATCAAATCAGGCGTGAACTGGCTGGCTGGCACGGTCAAATGCCGCCAGCGGCCCCACAGGTCGGTGAACTTGATGTCCACCATTTGAATCTCGTTCTGCTCAATGTATTGCCTTGCTTGCTCAAAAGTTTGAAACATGGAAGAGTCTCCTTTTGGGTGAATAAGACTCCTCCTTTTTAGCATCTCTGCCCCGCTCTTACCAGTGTCTTCCATCCTCAAAACGGCTGGTATTTTGTCCCGTTTTGGCAGGCTGTCTTGAAAATACCTACGCGGGAGCAAGGAGAGCCGGAAATTTGATATTCATGCCTGCGAAGCAGGCATGAATATCAAATTTCCGTTTTTTTTCTTGTGGACTATAATCAAGCCATCTTATGCCCAGGGAGAAACCATGAACCCCTACCAGCAACTTGCCCAGGCCCTCGACGCTCTGCCCAACGGATTCCCGCCCACGCCGGATGGGGCCGAACTGCGCTTGCTCGAAAAACTCTACACCCCTGAAGAAGCCGCCCTAACGGCCCAACTCAGCCCGCGTCTCGAATCCAGCGAGCAGATTGCGGCCCGTCTGGACCTGGCACATGCCGACCTGCGCAAAATGCTCAAGTCCCTCGCCAAGCGCGGACTGATCGAAGCCGGGCGTACCGAAACCGGCCTGGGCTATGCCCTCCTGCCTTTTGTGGTCGGCATTTACGAATACCAGGCCGCCAGCCTGGACGCCGAACTGGCCGAACTCTTCGAAGCCTACTTCCAGCACGGGTTTCATCGCGCGCTCGAAATTAAACCGCAAGTGCATCGCGTCATCCCGATTGGCGAAAGCGTCAAAAACAACATGGAAATCCGCCCCTATGAAAACGCCGCCGGGTTGGTCGACTCAATGCAGGCCTGGGGCGTGATTGACTGCATCTGCCGCAAGCAAAAGGCCTTTATCGGCCAGCCCTGCGAACATCCGCTGGATGTCTGCATGATGCTCAGCGACCA
>JAWOIR010000242.1:0-3429 GCA_046484545.1 Anaerolineales bacterium | reverse complement strand
GGAAAATTATCCCACAAAATTTATCTGTTTTCGTCCAGATTCTTTGGGCTCTCTGACATTTGCTGTGAAGAAGGCCGCATTTTGGGGTGGGAGCGTGCGTACGCACGCTCACACCCCAAAATGCGGGGGCTTATCACGGGAATTCCTAAAGAACCGTTCTTTGCCGTAAAAAAGGCCGAATTTTGGATATGAGCGCGCCGCAAACGTGCGCGCTCATATCCAAAATTCGGAGACTTGATATTAGCGCATCTATTCCTTTGCTCCAAAAAAGCAGTATAATCCTTATCCGAGGAAACATTTATGCCAACCATTTATCCCTTTACTGCCGTTGTCGGCCAGGAGCGCATGAAGCGCGCCCTGATTTTAAATGCTGTTGATACCCGTATTGGCGGGGTGTTGATTCGCGGCGAGCGCGGAACTGGAAAATCAACCGCCGCGCGCGCCTTGGCAGCCCTGCTGCCCAAAGTCAAAGCCGTCAAAGACTGCCGCTTTGGCTGCGACCCCGACCAGCCGAATGCCTGGTGCACCGAGTGCAAGGAACGCGCCGCCCAGGGTGATGACCTGCCCTTCGACATTCGCCCGATTCCGTTTGTCAACCTGCCGGTTTCGGCCACTGAAGACCGCGTAGTCGGTACGCTCGACATTGAAAAAGCCATCCAGAAGGGCGAACGGCATTTCGAGCCGGGTGTGCTGGCGAATGCCAACGGCGGCCTGCTCTACATTGACGAAGTCAATCTGCTTGATGACCACGTCGTCGACCTGCTGCTCGACTCGGCGGCGATGGGCATGAACATCGTCGAGCGCGAGGGCATCTCCTTCTCGCATCCGGCCCGCTTCATTTTGGTGGGGACGATGAACCCTGAAGAGGGCGACCTGCGCCCGCAACTGCTCGACCGTTTTGCTTTTTCCGTGGATATTACCGGCATTCGCGACACCCGTGAGCGGGTTTCCATTATGGAACGTCATCTTGGCTACGAGGCCGATTCGGTCGCCTTCCGGGAAGCCTTTATCGAACAAGAAGGCGAACTCTCGCAAAAAATCGAGAAGGCGCGCAAACTGGTCGGTCAGGTGACGCACACCAAGCGCGACATGCTCTCGATTGCCGCCCTGACTTCCTCCCTGAACGTGGACGGACACCGTGCCGACCTGGTCATCCTCAAGGCTGCCCGCGCCCAGGCTGCATTCGAGGGCCGCACTCACATCACCGACCTGGATATTGCCCTGGCCGCCGAACTGGCCCTGCCGCACCGCATCCGCCGCGGGCCTTTCCATCAGGCTGAAATCACCAGCCAGCAGTTGCAGGAGCGCATCGAGCAACTGGCCGGGCAGTCTGTGCCGGACGATTCCGAGCAGGAATCTGGCCAGCCTGAAGACGCGCAGGAAAAAAAAAATCCATCCTAGATAATTCGATTGAAGACGACTCCTCCGAGGCCGGAACGCCCGAACCGGCCCCGCAGGATGTCTTTGCCAACACCAACGCCAACTGGTGGGACGGCGGCACCAAGGTCAAAACAGGTGAGACCTTTGCCCCGCGCAGGTTGGACACCCCCCTCGATAAACTGACTCGTAAACATGCCGGCCGTCGCTCGCGGACTCGTACCGACCGCAAGCGAGGCCGCTATATCATGTCGCGCCCGGCCAACGGCAAGACCAGCGACATCGCCTTCGACGCGACCATCCGCGCCGCCGCGCCTTTCCAGAAGCGGCGCGAGGAACAGCGTAAGCACATGGCCTTTGCCATTCTGCCGAGCGACTTGCAGCGCAAGATTCGCGTCAAGCGCATGGCCAACCTAGTCTTGTTCCTGGTGGACGCATCCTGGTCGATGGCCGTTGCCGAGCGCATGAACGCTACCAAGGGCGCGATTCTCTCGTTGTTGACCGACGCCTACCAGCGCCGTGACCGGGTCGGGCTGATTGTCTTTCAGAAAGACCGCGCCACCCTCGTCCTGCCGCCGACCAATTCTGTCCATCTGGCCCAGCGCGCGTTAATGGACATTCCTGTCGGCGGCAAGACCCCGCTTTCGGCGGGACTGCTGATGGCCTACGATGTCTTGCAACGCGAGAGGCGCCTGCATCCCGATGTCCAGCCGCTCCTGCTGGTGATGACCGATGGGGCTGGCAACGTCTCGGTTGGGACGATGGCCCCGCAGGAGGAATCCTTCCGTTTTGCCGAAGCGATTGCCGACCAGAACATCCGCTCGGTGGTGGTCAACATGGAACACGCCGCCTTTGACCAGGGCCTGGCCCAGCAGCTGGCCGACCATCTCGAAGCGCCCTGCTACAGTTTGGGCGAAATCAAGGCCGAGAACCTGTACCAGACCGTGCGCGAGGAAATGAGCAGCGCAGGAGTAAAACGTTAAGATGAGTTCCTCCCGTTCGTCCCTCACCCGCTATGCCTGGCTGGCGATTGGCGCAGCCTTGCTGACGATAGTCATGAAGTTCGGCGCGTATGGGCTGACCGGCTCCATCGGTCTGCTCTCGGACGCGCTTGAGTCGCTCATCAACCTGGCTGCGGCAATCATGGCCCTGTCCATGTTGACCATCGCCGCCCGTCCGCCGGACGAGAGTCACGTTTACGGGCATGGCAAGGCTGAATATTTCTCCAGCACGGTCGAGAGTGTTTTGATTTTTGTGGCTGCGGGCGGAATCATGTACGCCGCTGTCGAGCGATTGATTAATCCTCGTCCGTTGGAGCAATTGGGACTGGGGTTGGCGGTCTCGCTGGCTGCCGCGCTGGTCAACCTGGTGGTGGCCCGCATCCTGCTTGCGGCGGGGAAAAAGCACCGCTCCATCACCCTCGAAGCCGATGCCCAGCACCTGATGACCGATGTCTGGACTTCAGTGGGGGTCGTTTTGGGGCTTGGATTGGTCTGGTTGAGCGGTTGGGACTGGCTGGACCCGGTTGTGGCGATAGGCGTGGCCCTCAACATCACCCGCACCGCCTATCAACTCATGCGCCGCTCTGTGGCCGGGCTGATGGACGCCGCCCTGCCTGCCGAGGAGCAGCAAATCATCGAAGACGTGCTGGACAGTTATCGCCAGACTGGGGTACAGTTTCACGCCCTGCGCACCCGCCGGGGCGCCTCGCGTCGGTTCGTCTCGGTACATGTGCTTGTGCCGGGCGCGATGAGCGTTCATGACGCGCATCACATCGCCGAGGACATCGAAGCCGACATCCGCCAGGCCCTCGAAGATGCGGTTGTTTTCACTCACATCGAACCGGTGGATGACGAAATCTCGCTCCATGACATCTCCATAGACCGCGACTGAACAGTTTACCCCTTGTGCCAGTATTCTGTGGATGCCCCTGAAGGGGCGCGGAGGTTTCCGCGAAATGACCTATTGCGGCAGCACATGTGCTGCCGCAATAGGTCATTTCGCGGAAACCTCCGCGCCCCTTCAGGGGCATCCACAGAATACTGGCACAAG
>JAWOIR010000299.1:0-3335 GCA_046484545.1 Anaerolineales bacterium | reverse complement strand
ATCCTCCTGAATCACAAATTCAAGCCAGGCTTCACCCGGCACCTTCATTTCGGCATACAGCAGGAGTCTTTTCTGTGCTTTGTCGGCTACGATCACCCGCCCGCGAACATCGCCAAAATGGCAGACGGCATCCCGCTCACCGACGCCGACCGCGCCCCCTGGCTCGAATCCCTGCGTACGCTGATTGGCTCCTGCCTGCGAACGGATAAACCCGGCGTGCTGGCCTGCTCGGCGCTCAAAGAACGCTACCGCCAAACCCTGCTCCGCGGCAACCCCGGCACGCAACTGGTCTATCTCAAGGGCAGTTATAACCTGATTTGGTCGCGCATGGTAAGCCGTCCCGGCCACTACATGAAACCCGAAATGCTCAAAAGCCAGTTCGACGCGCTCGAAGAGCCGCGCAACGCGCTCACAATTGATATTTCACTTTCAGTGGAGCAAATTGTCAATTTGCTCTACGAGGAGTTAGCATGACCTACAAAATCGGCATTCTTGGATTGGGGGTGATGGGGCGCTCGCTGGGCCTCAACCTGCACCGCAACGGAATCCCCGTCGTCGGCTTCGACCCGGCCCCCAAGGTGGACGCGGACTACCCCGTGCCTGTTTCCGCTTCAGTGCGTGACCTTGCCTCGGCGCTGGAAACGCCGCGGGTCGTCCTGCTCATGGTCCCAGCCGGGGAGGCGGTTGACGTGGCGATTGAGTCGCTGAAACCTTACCTGCAAAAGGGCGACATCATCATTGACGGCGGTAACTCGTTTTTCGCCGACACCGAACGGCGCGTCAAACGCCTGGAAGTGGACGGAATCTCATTTGTCGGGATGGGGGTCTCGGGTGGAGAGTCCGGGGCGCTGTGGGGGCCGAGTCTTATGCCCGGCGGCGGGCAGGCGGCCTGGGCGCGGATTCGGCCCATCGTCTTGTCCATCGCCGCCAAAGCCCCGGATGGCGAACCGTGCGCGGCCTGGATGGGCGGCGGCGGGGCCGGGCATTATGTCAAAATGGTGCACAACGGCATCGAGTACGCCGACATGCAGTTGATTGCTGAGATGTATGACTTGCTGCATCGCGGCGCGGGTTTTACCAACGCCGAACTGGCCGAGATTTTTGCTGGGTGGAACACGGGCGAGTTGCAGTCTTATTTGATTGAGATTACTGCCCGGATTTTGCTTCGTAAAGAGGGCGGGGCCGATTTGGTCGATTTGATTGTGGACGAAGCCGCCCAAAAAGGAACCGGCAAGTGGACATCGCAGAACGCTTTCGACGTGGGCGCGCCCATCCCGACGATTAACGCGGCGGTCGAGAGCCGAATTTTGTCGAGCCTGAAAGCTGAGCGGGTGGCGGCAGCGCAGGTGTTGGGCGGCCCAGGCCGTTTCGAGGGCGACCGGGCGCGGTTGGTGGATTTGGCCGAGCAAGCCTTATACGCCAGCAAGGTGACCAGTTATGCGCAAGGCTTTGCCATGCTGCGACTGGCTTCAGTAGAATACGGCTGGGGGCTGGATTTTGCGTCGATCGCGCGGGTCTGGCGGGCGGGCTGTATCATCCGCGCCGAATTGCTGGAGTCAGTTTCTGTGGCTTTTACCCACCAACCGGCGTTGCCCAACCTGCTGACGGATTCCGCGTTTTCTGCGGCCTTACTGGCCAGGCAGGCCGCCTGGCGCGAGGTGGTGCAGACGGCTGTCGGGTTGGGCATCCCGATGCTGGCAACCTCCGCTTCGCTGGCCTACTTCGACGCCTACCGCTCGGCGGTTTTACCGGCAAACCTGACCCAGGCCCAACGCGATTATTTTGGCGCTCACACCTACCGCCGGGTGGACAGGCAGGGCAGTTTCCACACACAGTGGGATGAATAGGATTGAAATAAAAACAGCCGGATTGTTCTCCAGCTGTTTTTTTGTTGTTGTTCTGGTTTTTAGTCGTCGCCCAGGGCCTGGACTGCGCGCAGCAGGCCAAAGACCAGCAGGCCGATTTTTATACCTTCAGTGGCGGTGACGGGGCTCTCTTTGCGCTTCTTCTCGGCCTTGCGTGAGAGCAGCAAGGCGGCAAACAAACCGGTGATGGCGCCAATCAGCGCGCCGCCAAGCAGGATGCGCGAGTTTGAATGTTTTACAATTTCTTCTTTTGTCATTTTCTTCTCCGGTTCAAGAATATCAGTTTCGTTTAACGACAGATTGCAGGGCCTCAGCCCAGGCGCGCAATCGAATCAGGCGGCTGGTGAATGCGGTGTTGTAATGACGGATTTTTGTGGTAATCATCAGCACATATTCCTGGGCCAGCCCGGTATAGTCGGGTGTCACTTTGAGCAAACGGTGCATTCCGTAAACCATGCCGGCCACAAGGATGAGTGTCACCAACAGCACAGCCAGCAACGGAATGACAATCCAGATGGTCGAGATGGCGGCCCAGCGTTCTACGTCGCCGCCTGGAGCAAATGTGGCGTAAGCGACCAGCGCGAACAAGGCCAGTATCAGCATGCTTCCCAGGATGATGGGTAACAAAATCTGTAATCTGGTTTCGCGCTTATGTTTGAGATAACTTGCCCTGTCTGGGCGGGGGGTGGGACGTTTTTTGTTCACACTATTATTTTAGCACAACTTTACCCCGGCAACGTTACGCACAGCGGTCTTTCGCGATAAACACCGACTTACACGCTGGAATTTAGGCTGAAAAAATCAACTTTGTGCGTTCGATGCGCGTGCTTTCGAGCGGAATTTCGAGCACGGCCAGCACTTCTTCGGGGCGGCCTGTCGCGCCTTCGCGGGCGGTCAGCTGTAGGTGCAGGGAGGGGGTTGGGGCGGCGGAAAAGGTCAGGGATTGAATCAATGGCCTGAGGTCGTAGGGTTTGCCGCGCCGCTCGCGCGGGATGGAGTCGGCTTCCAGTACGGCGGACAGGCGTCGGGTGAGGGCGTCCGCGTCGATTTCATCGAGCAGGGTAACGTCAAACTCGGAGGCCATCACCTGGGTCTGCAAGGCAGGGGCGCGTTCATCTACCTGAGTAATCTCCTGGATGATGATGCCGGGCGGCAGGGCGGCTTGCAGGCGGGTCTGAAAATCAGCAAGTTCATCCTTATTCCAAGTCCTGAGCGGAGGCGCAGCCGCAGCGCCGTCCTGAGCTTGTCGAAGGGTCGAAGGACGGGTTTGGATGTCGTCGATGATTTCGTCTTCCACCCACATATCAGCCACTTCACAGCGCGAGGAAAAACCGAGCGGCAGGGCCGAGGCCAGTTGGATTTTGGGCTGGGGATGAAAGCCCTGGCTGTAGGCCAGCGCAATTCCGGCGCGGCGGGTGGCGCTTTCCCACATTTTATGCAGGTCGAGGTGGCCGATATAGCGCAGCGCGC
>JAWOIR010000210.1:0-2930 GCA_046484545.1 Anaerolineales bacterium | reverse complement strand
TTGCCGACGGCAATATCGCGTTCGTTGCGCATGGCGGCCACGATCGAGGTAGCCAGTTCGGGCAGGGAAGTGCCAACTGCGACAATCGTCAGGCCGATCACCATCTCGCTGACGCCAAAATAATGCGCCAAGCGAACCGCGCCATCTACCAGCCAGTCTGAGCCGAAGGTTAATAAAGCCAGACCAATCAGGATTTGGCCGATATTGATGGCAATATCGCGCGGGGTGCTTTTTTTCTTTGGGGTATATTCCTGTTCGTATTCTTGTTTGACTTCAGCATTGGTTTCCCGGCGGCTTTGAATAATGCTGAAAGTGATGTAAATGACCAGACCGCCAACAAGGATGAGGCCGTCCAGTCGGCTGAGGATACCATCCGAGGCCATCCACCAGGCAAGCAGTGTAATGCCAATCATCAGCGGCACGTCCTGACGTATCAACTGCTGGTTGACCACCAGCGGGATAACCAGCGCCGATAGACCCAGGATGACCAGGACATTCATGATGTTGCTGCCGATGACGTTACCGAGCGCGATGTCTCCCTGACCGGTGAAAGCCGCCTGGATGTTAATCGCCAGTTCAGGCGCGCTGGTGCCAAAGGCGACCACTGTGAGACCAATGACAAGCGGTGAAATGCCAACCGCCGCCGCCAATCGTGATGCGCCGCGTACCAGAATTTCCGCCCCAAACATCAGGGCGATAAATCCCCCGACCAGCAAAACGAGTATCATCCAATCCATGCAGCAATTCTCCTAAAATTATTTTGTGGTGCGGCACATACCATCTGCCGCGGAGGGTCGGAAATTTGATGTTCATGCCTGCGAAACAGGCATGAACATCAAATTTCCGGGTTTTTCTTGTGGGCCGCGAAGCGGCCATACACCGATAAGACAGTCAGGGGCTCACACCCCAAAATACGGGAACTTATCGCGGGAATTCGCAAAGAGCCTGAAAACTTTGTGTCCTGGTGGTGAAAAATCTACTAAAAGCCGTCATCCATACCGCCCATGCCACCGCCGCCGAGACTGTCGGCCAGGTCGGGCAGGGCGCTTTCGATTTCTTCGGGCGATTGACCGGCTTCGAGACGGTCAACCACGTCGCTGAATTCGGGCGGCAGGTCTTCGCCGAGTTCACCGCCCATTTTGCGCATCATGCGTCCGAGTGCGACCGGGTCGTCGTCGATACCGTCCAGCATGGATGGGTCGCCCAGCGCGGACAAGCGTTGCTCGTCCGATTTGAGCACGCGCACGCGCGGCACGCGCCGCTTTACGTTGGCCCCGCCACAATGGGCGCAGGCTACCGGCTTGAGGCCGTATTCGCTGTAGGTCATGAAAATGTCGAAGCGTTTGCGGCAATCGAAGCAGACAAAATCATAGGTTGGCATGGTTTATTGTTTCTCCAAGGGATATTGTATGACAAACGGGGAGGAAAAGACAGGGGATTGGATACAGATTGCGCGCAGTTTACAAATTGTAACGCTGATGAGGCATGATTTCAAATATCAAGCCAGCACAATCAAAAGAAGACAGATTTATTCCATGGCCCCGACTATACCGTGTAACGCTTATTCCAACTGTTGGGGAAGGTAAGACCATTCCCATAGATAAAACGAATGAGTTGCCCATGATGCTGAACCTCGTGTTCAAGGAGTTCAAACGCAAGGTCAACCTGTGTATCGCTTAACTCTGCGAAATCGATTTCACCCAGGCGTTTATGAGTCGACTCCAGGGCGGCAAGAACAGACTGCTTGACATGCTGTGCCGAGAGACTGCACGAAAATCCCTGCCAGCCGCCCATTTCAATCGCCCTGATGTAGCTTTCGCGCGCGCCAACGATGCACCACAACTGACCCGAAATTCGATTGGATGGCAAATTTGGCAAATCCAGTTCCCAGGCTTCCTGAGCGAGGTGGACTACGAAGTCATAAGTAAGTTTGAACGAATTATCCAACCTGGCTTTCAGTTTACGGTTCATCACTATCTCCTGGCATTGTAGCGCGGGATGGTATCCCACGTGGGACAAATTGGCAATTTGTCCTACAGTTATTCGCGCATCATCTCGTAGACGGCGTCAAAAATCGTTTCGGCGTTGGGCTTCGACCAGTAGTCGCCGTCCGAACCGTAGGCGGGGCGGTGGGGTTGGGCGGCCAGGGTGCGCGGGGCGGCATCGAGGTGGTAGTAGCCGCCCTGTTTTTCGATGACCTGCTGGAGCATGTAAGCGGTTGTGCCGCCGGGTACGTCTTCATCCAGGAACAGGATGCGGTTGGTCTTTTTGAGCGATTCGAGAATCATACCGTTCAGGTCGAAGGGCAGCAGGCTTTGCACATCGATGACTTCGACTTCGATGCCGGCCTTTGACAGTTTCTCGGCGGCATCCAGGGCGATGCGGCAACACGAGCCGTAGGTGACAACGGCCACATCCGTGCCGGGGCGCAGGATTTCAGGCACACCCAGCGGGACGGTCATATCGGCCAGGTTGTCGGGCAGGCGTTCCTTGAGGCGGTAGCCATTAAGCGGCTCGACCACCAGCCCCGGCTCTTCGGCGCGCAGCAGGGTATTGTAGAAACCGCCGGCCTGGGTCAGGTTGCGCGGCACGAGCACATGGATTCCGCGCACGAGATGGATGATGCCCGCCATCGGTGAACCGCTGTGCCAGATGCCCTCCAGGCGGTGGCCGCGGGTGCGGATGATGACCGGGGCTTTTTGTCCGCCAGCCGTGCGCCAGAGCAGGTTGGCGAGGTCATCCGACATCAGTTGCAGAGCATACAAGAGATAATCGAGATATTGAATTTCGCAAATCGGGCGCAGGCCGCGCATGGCCAGGCCGATGGCCTGACCCAAAATGGTCACTTCGCGGATGCCGGTGTCCATCACGCGCAGGAAACCGTACTTTTCTTGCAAGCCGCGAAAGCCCTGGTTGACATCGCCGAGTTT
>JAWOIR010000186.1:0-6005 GCA_046484545.1 Anaerolineales bacterium | reverse complement strand
AGGTCAGCAATTCATCAATGCGCTTCTTGCGGCGCTCAGCGCCCAGCCCATAGACCTGGCCAAAGAACTCCAGGTACTCCAGCGCCGACATGCGCGCGTACAGGCCGTGCATCTCGGTCAGCACCCCGACCGAGGCGCGCACCTGGGTCGGTTGTTCGACCACGTCGTAGCCGGAGATGCGCGCCCAGCCGCGAGTCGGCGCGAGGATGGAAGTCAACATGCGCACGGTAGTCGTCTTGCCTGCCCCGTTTTTTCCCAACAAAGCCAGCACCTGGCCGGGAGCCACGTGGATGTTAATGCCCTCTACAGCTTTAAAATCATCGAAATATTTGGTCAGGTCTTGAGCTTCAATCATGAATCACCTTGGTAATTGTGCTGAACATTGGGCGGGATGTATTCCCGCCCAATGTCAAAATGTGTTTTGCCACCCCGGTTGTCTTGCCCGGTTCTTCCCGCAGCCAGCCGGTTAATTAAGGCGGCGGGGTATTGGTCGGCCAGCGGGTGTCGGTTGGGAGCGGTGTGCGGGTTGGCGCACGCGTATTGGTTGGGGCGGGCGTATTGCTTGGAGGGCGGGTAAGGCTGGGAGTCGCGGTGAGCGTCAGCGTGCGCGTGTTGGTCGGCGTCAGGGTCAGGGAGGGCGTAAGGGTCGGGGTGGCCGTGTTCGGCTCGCCCTCGACGATGAAACGGCCAACCACCTTCCACTCCAGGCCAACGAACATCTGCACCTCGTAATTGCCAGGTAGCCAGGCAGATTCTCCCGGTTCAAAACGCACAACACCATATCCGCCAGTTCCAGCGCCCCAGGTCGCGGTTTCATAATGAACCAGTTCGCTATCCCGATACCATAATACGGTCCACTGTACGCCATCCTGCATTCTGTCGTAACTATAAACAGCCACAATCTGCCGAATAGGATTACGGAAGACCGTGCCAGGGTTGATAGGTCGATAGTCGTTGTCAACCCCTCGCCCAAAAGAGAGCGGACTAAAAACAGCATCCGGGTTGGGCGTCACCTCAGACTCGAACTGGGTTTCAATCGCCTGCGGCACGAACGGCGTCGGCGTGATGGTCGGCGTGTCGGTAATCGAGGGCGTGTCTGTGATGGTCGGGGTCAGCGTAATCGTTGGGGAAAGCGTAATGGTGGGGCTAAGGCTCGGGGTCGGTGAAATCGTGATGGTCGGAGAGGGCGGGAAATAGTTATAGGCCACCGGCTCGCCCCATTGGGCCAGCACAAACGTCAATCCACCCAGTAACAATGACAGGCCAATATTGCGCCAGCCCCCGGCAACCCGCTCCTGGCGCAGGCGAAAATACATCACCTGGTATCCTTGGCGAATCAAGCGAATCCCGCTCAGAAGCAGGAAGAGTGCGCCCAACCCGGCCAACAGGGCAGCAGTTTGTAACCCAGAGCGAATATCAAGTTCCATCGCCAAAATTATAACCCTTTATAATCAGAGTATGACCCAAATTACCCTACTCAAACTCGGCGGCTCGCTGATTACGGACAAGACCCTGCCCTACACTCCACGCCTGGATGTGCTGGCGCGGCTGTCTGCCGAAATTGCGGATGCGCGCCAGGCCGACCCTGAACTAGCCCTCGTTTTGGGGCATGGCTCCGGCTCTTTCGGCCATACCGCCGCCAAACAGCACGGGACGCGCGAGGGACTACCCCCCCCTGTCCTGCGGACATCCCCCCCCATTTTCCCGCTTGGGGACACGGGACAGGTCAAAGAAAACGGGGGGGGCGAGGGGGGAGCCTACTGGCAGGGATTCACCGAAGTCTGGTGGCAGGCTTCGATGCTCAACCGTTACGTTATGCAGGCCCTGCGCGAAGCCGGGATTGCCTCGCTAGCGCTGGCACCCGTTTCAGCCGTGATTGCCAGGGATGGCCGCGTCGCCCGCTGGGACCTGGAGCCGTTAAAATGCGCGCTGGCCGCCGGGCTGCTGCCGGTCATCTACGGCGATGTCATCTTCGACGAAGTGCGCGGCGGGACGATTCTCTCGACCGAAGACCTGTTCGAGCATTTGGCGGTCGAACTCCAGCCGGAGCGCATCCTGCTGGCCGGGCTGGAACAAGCCGTCTGGGACGACTTCCCGGCCAAGACGAGGCGCATTGAACGTATTACCCCGGCTTGGTTCGAGTCTCTGCGCGCCAAACTGGGCGGCTCGCACGGCGCAGACGTAACCGGCGGCATGGAGTCAAAAGTCCGCCAGATGCTCGAATTGGCGCTGCGCGTACCCGGTTTGCAGGCGCACATTTTTTCAGGTGAAATTCCCGGCAACTTGCGCCGCGCCCTGGCCGGTGAGACCTTCGGGACACTGGTAACACAAAATTTACCCGGCGAATAGGAAATTTGTCAGACAAATTAGGTGACGTAAGGCTATTGTAAAAACACCTTAAAAGTTCAATAATAGAGAGTGATGTGATTATCCCAAAAAAGAGAAGAAATAGGAGCGCTTATGACCAGAAAATTCACACCCACCCCGCTCAAACTCCGCCGCCCCGTGCCGTCGGACATTGAGATTGCCCAAGAATCAGACATCAAGCCCATCTCCGTCATTGCCGAGGAGTTGGGAATCCTACCCGAAGAACTCGAATTGTATGGCCCGTATAAGGCCAAAGTCAAACTGGAAATCCTGGAGCGCCTGAAAGATGTGCCGGACGGCAAGTACATCGACGTGACCGCCATCACGCCCACTCCGCTGGGCGAAGGCAAGACGACCACCACCGTCGGGTTGAGCCAGGCGATGGGCGCGCACCTCGGCAAGCGGGTCTTTACCGCCATCCGTCAGCCCTCACAAGGGCCGACGTTCGGCATCAAGGGCGGGGCCGCGGGTGGCGGTTACTCGCAGGTCATCCCGATGGAGGACTTCAACCTGCACCTGACCGGCGACATCCACGCCATCACTGCCGCCAACAACCTGCTGGCCGCCGCCATTGACGCTCGTATGCTACACGAAGCCAGCCAGGACGATGAAAAACTATTCAACGCCCTCTGCCCGCCGGATAAAACGGGGGAACGCCGCTTTTCGCCCTCCATGTTGCGCCGTTTGGAGAAATTGGGCATCGGCAAAACCAACCCCGAAGACCTGACTCCCGAAGAACGCGCCCGCTTTGCGCGCCTGGATATTGATGCGGACAAAATCACCTGGCGGCGCGTGGTGGATACCAATGACCGCTTCCTGCGCGAAATCGAAGTGGGGCACGGTCCCGAAGAAAAAGGTCGCATCCGCCGCACCGGCTACGACATCACGGTTGCCAGCGAAATCATGGCCATCCTGGCCCTGACCACCGACCTGCGCGACATGCGCGAACGCCTGGGCGCGATGGTCATTGGCACCAACCATGCCGGGGAGGCCGTCACCGCTGAAGACCTGGGCGTGGCCGGAGCGCTGACCGTCCTGATGAAAGACGCCATCAAGCCCAACCTGATGCAAACCCTGGAGGGCACGCCCGCTCTCGTCCATGCCGGGCCGTTTGCCAACATCGCCCACGGACAATCGTCCATCATCGCCGACCGGATTGCGCTGAAACTGGCCGAGTACGTCATCACCGAATCCGGCTTTGGGGCCGATATCGGCATGGAAAAATTCTTCAATATCAAATGCCGCTACTCCGGCCTGATTCCGCATGTGGTTGTGCTGGTTGCCACCGTGCGCGCCCTCAAGATGCACGGCGGCGGGCCGAAGGTGGTGGCGGGCAAGCCGCTGGCTGCCGAGTATGTCGAAGAAAATCTCGACCTGCTGCGCAAGGGCCTGCCGAACATGGAACGTCACATCCACAACGCGCTCAAGTTTGGCGTCAATGTGGTCGTGGCGGTCAATTCCTTCGCCAACGACACCCCCGCCGAAGTGGAGATTGTCCGCCAGGCGGCCCTGGATGCCGGGGCAATGGACGCGGTCGTCTCGACCCATTGGATGGACGGCGGCGCCGGGTCGGTGGCCCTGGCCGAGGCGGTCATCAAGGCCGCTGAACAGCCGAGCAACTTCGAGTTCCTTTACCCGCTTGAAACGTCCATCAAGGAAAAAATCGAGATTATCTGCAAAGAAATCTACGGCGCGGACGGGGTCGATTACTCGCCCGAAGCCGAAGAGAAGATTGCGACCTACACCCGCCTGGGATTCGACAAACTGCCGCTCTGCATGGCCAAGACGCACCTGTCCTTCAGCACCGACCCGGCCCTGAAGGGCGCACCGAGCGGATTCCGTGTACCGGTGCGCGACATCCGCGCCAGCGTGGGGGCGGGCTTCCTCTATCCGCTGCTGGGCGAAATGCGCACCATGCCCGGCCTGCCCACCCGCCCGGTCTTCTACGATGTGGACCTGGATTTGGAAACCGGCAAGGTGGTCGGGTTGTTCTAAAGGTTACAGCAACTATTCAGCGGTCAGTTGTCATTTCGAATGAGCCGCGTAGCGGCGAGTGAGAAATCCTGCCCATGGTGGTTAAGATTTCTCGCCGCAAAGCGGCTCAAAATGACAAGTTTAGGGCAAAACAAGGCTAAAACAAGCGACTGAATAGTTGCAGCGTTGTAAATGATGAATCAGCCCGGAAAATCGAAAGATTTTCCGGGCTGATTTTTGGTTTGCACATTTAGCGAAACAATAGTAGGGGCGACCCGTCCAGGCATGACGAGGTACTGCTTTGACAGGAAATCTGGCATAACTCACCGACGTTTCGCGCAGAGCAGGTCGCCCCTACCTATGTTAGTCGGCAGCCGTTGCCTCTGTGATATGACGTGTCTCGCCGCTCACTTTAATGCTTTCGCCTTTATTCATTGTAAATTCCACAATCAGGCGCGATGGACTGCCCATGTCTTCTCCCTGCAAAATCTCGAAACGGTTTTCGCCCTGCCATTCGATGTCGCGCAAATATCCCGCCAGGGCAGCCGCGGCGGCGCCGGTGGCCGGGTCTTCGTAGACGCCGCCTGTCGGGAAGAGATTGCGGGAATGAAAACGGTGGGGCGACTCCACCCATAACATATCGATTGTGACCAAATCTTCCTGTTGCATCAAGGCTTTTACGCGCTCAAAGTGATAGGAGATTTCTGCCAGTTTCTTGCGCTCTTTCAAAACCACAATCAGGTGCTTTGCGCCCGCGAAAGCAAACCGAACCGGATAGTTGGTGTCGAGGTCGGCAGCGGTTAAATCGAACTCGGCCAATATTTTTTTCACATAGTCGTTCGGGGCTGTCTCAGACCACGTCCGGGGGGATTGCAGGGCTGCAATAAAAGCGCCTTTATCAGATTTGGAAGCGCTGACGGTAATTTCGCCCTGGTTGATGAAGAGTTTATAGACGCCTTCGCCAAATTTTTCTCCCAACACTGCCCCACTGGCAATCGTGGCATGGCCGCAGAAAGGGACTTCCATTTCCGGGGCAAAATAGCGCACTCTCCAGCCGTCCTCCACCCGTGTCAAAAATGCAGTTTCAGAATAGCCAACCTGTTTTGCGATGGCAAGCATTTCTTCTTCGCCTGGCATTTCATCGCAAATGGCTACACCGGCAGGGTTGCCACCTTTGTTGTTATCAGAAAACGCTGCGATTCTTAATACTTCCATATTCATGCTCCTTGTAAAATGTGCGGCGCATTACCGCCTGTGCTAAACCGTTATCAGTAGTTCGCGAATATTTTGCACGGAGCGCGATTTCCAACTTTCGTGAAGTACTGATTATAGCGTCTTCACCAGTTTATCACCGAATTCCGGCGGGTTGCTGGCTTCGATAACCAGGTCTTTTGCCGCATGAAATTTCATAAAATCGCGCATGGCAACTGCCACGTCGGCGGTCAGTTCGTCGTCCGGGGCGATGCCGGGTTCGAGATGCAGGGCCTTCAGGCGCAACAGGCCGGTTTTACGCTCCAGTTTCGGGTCGAAGCGCCCCACCAGCCGGTCGCGGTGCAAAATCGGCAGGCAGAAATAGCCGTAAATCCGCTTCGGCGCGGGGACATACGCCTCCAGCCGCTGGCGGAATCCCCAGAACGCTTCGTCACGTCCCTGCGCCCACCACA
>JAWOIR010000157.1:0-8132 GCA_046484545.1 Anaerolineales bacterium | reverse complement strand
CTGCACAAAGCCCACACCTTCCTGCGCTGGTTAATTGACTCGATGCGCGTTGTGCGCGGCAATGCCAAGGATGTCAACGTCCCGGCCTATGGCAGCGAAGAATTTGCCTTCCTGGCCCGCCGCCTGCGCTACGCCGAAGAAACCGACCGCCTGCGCGACGACCTCGTCCGCTACCAGACCGACGTGCAGGAAATTAATACCCGACTGTTGGCGTAACGCGAATTGTCAATTCGCGCTACATCTAAAACGGCCTGAACTTCGTATCCCGGTCATACACATCCTCCTCCTCGGCCTTCTTCAAGAAATTCACCAGCGCGTATGTCGCGGGGGTAAACAACACCTCGATTCCCACCTTGAGCAAGTAATTCGTCACCACCAGGGTGGCAAACAACTCCCAGGGGAAAACACCAAAGACCGTCGCCACCAGCACAAAAGCGGATGTGTCCACCAGTTGTCCGACCAAGGTACTGCCAATCGTGCGCATCCACAGGAAGCGGCCTTCCGTCCAGACTTTCATCTTCGCCAGCACCACCGCATTGGAAAATTCGCCTGTCCAATATCCGGCCAGCGAGCCGAGCACAATCCCGCCGCTCGACATCCCGCCCAGGATGGCGGCATAGGCGGCGTCCCCGGCGTATGCCTGCCACAGGGCTTCACCGGGCAGCACGCTGACCAGCCATAAGACCGCCGCCGAGAGCGCTAGTGCGAAAAAACCCAACCAGATGACGCGCCGCGAGCGTTTAAAGCCATATACTTCGGTCAGGATGTCGCCGAAGATATAACTGAGCGGGAAGAGAATCGTCCCGGCGTCGAAGGCTAGCGGGAATCCGAACAGGCTGATTTGCAAATCAACAATTTTGGCCGAGGAAGCGATGTTGCTGACAATTAGCACGGTCACGAAGATGACCATGACGACATCTAAAAAGCGATAAGGTTTTTGCATGTTTTTCTCTTTCAGGTAAGAATTGAGCCGGTACTGTTCGTATCGAGACCGTCCGGCGGCTGATTTTACCAAAAAAAGTGGATGGGTTGCTTTTGCAACCCATCCACTTTTTCACTTCTTCACATGCCGAGGTGAGCCGGAAATTTGATGTTCATGCGTGCGAAGCACGCATGAACATCAAATTTCCGTTTTTCTTGTGGGATCATCCCTACTTCAACGCTTCCACAATCCGCATCGTGTTATGGCGCATCATTTCGATGTAGTTCGGGGCGCTGCCGTCCGGGGCAGTGACCGAGTGGGTGTGCAAGTCGCTCACAACCGTCACACCGGTTTCGCCCGCAATTTGTTCGGCCAGATTGGGATTGGCAGCCACATCCAGGAAGATGGCGGGCGCGCCGGTGTCGTTGATTTGGTCAATCAGCCCGGCCAATTCCTGGGCGCTGGGGCTGGCCCCGGTGCTGAAACTGGGGATAATCGCGCCGATGACGGTGAAGCCGTACTGGTCGGCAAAATAGCCCATCGTGTCGTGGTCGGTGACCAGGACACGGCGCTCTGCCGGGATTTGCTCGACCTGTGCGCGCATCCAGGTGTCCAGTTCGCGCAGTTGCTCGATGTAATTGGCGGCGTTCTGGGCGTAGGTTTCGCGGCCATCCGGGTCGATTTCGCTCAGGCCGTCGCGGATATTCTCGACATATTGGATGACCATGTTCGGGTCAAGCCAGAAGTGCGGGTCGCCTTCGTGGTGATGGTCGTCATCGTCGTCGTTGTGTCCATGCACTTCCCCGGCGCTGAACAGGATGGTCTCGCTGGAGAATCCGCTCAGGAAGAGGATGTAATCACCGGGGGCCAGTTTGAATACCAGTCCTTGCGCCATGCCGCCGCAGTCGAGAGATAATTCCTGGTAAATTTCCACTTCATCGCCGTCTTCGCTGGTGATGCTGATGCTGCCTGCCTGGCTGGTGGTGAAGGCGTAACTTTCTTCGTCGTCGGCGTCAAATTCCAGGTATCCGCCGAAAGTGTCATCGCCCTGGGCGACGAGTGTGACGGAAAAAATTTCTCGTTCGTGGCCATGCTCGTCTTCATCGTCTTCATGATGGCCTATTTCGACTGCGTTTCCTGCATCAGCCCCGGCCTGGATGGTTTCTTCAGGTTCTTCGCCTTCCAGTTGCTCGCAGACCATGTACACATGAGAATCGACCGAGTGGTCGTCGTGTCCGTCTTCGTCTTCATGCTCGTCTTCGAGATGGACATCCTTTGGTTCATCTTCGCCCGGTTCACGCATATCCATGCCAGCGGCGGCTTCGATGATTTTAGCTTTGCCGCCGGCGTTCTCGATGGTCTTTTCCAGCCACTCCTCGAATCCGGCCCCGTTGATAATTAACGCCTGACTGTTGGCGATTTTTGCCACGTCCTGGGGGGTGGGTTCAAAAGCATGCGGGTCGAGGCCAATCGGGATGAGCGATTCGACGGTCAGGCGTTCACCGGCCACGTTTTGGGCGATGTCGGCCAGGAAACTGTTGGCCGCCAGAACTCTCAGTGACACGCTTTCTGCCTGCGGCTGTGTTTCGCTTGCCGGGGTGGGGACGGGGCTGGGAGCGGCGCTGGGGGCGCCGCAGGCGGCCAGGGCCAGCATTCCAACCAACATAATGGTAACGATAATCTTTTTCATTTTCTCTCCTTTTTTATCCCCGGAGGGTAGTTTACTCCGGGGTGGTTTGGTTTAGTTTTGTTTTTTACAATCCGAACACAGGCCAAACAATTGAAGCCAGTGTTCGCGGATTTCAAATCCGGTTTTTTCGGCGACGGCGTTCATCAATTTGCTGATATCGTCGCCGCTGAAATATTCGGCCTTGCCGCAGGCGGTGCAAAGGACGAGATGCTCGTGCCCATCTGCGGCACGTAGGTACATGTGACAGCCTTGTGGGTGATGGACTCGCTCAATTAAACCGAGTTCTTCCAATTTTTCGAGCGTGCGATAGACCGTCACCAAGCCCAGACCGGGATATTCCTTGCGGCCCTGGTCATAGATTTCGAGCGGCCCCAGCGCGCGCGGACTGCCTGCCATAATTTCAATAATCGCCCGACGCGGCGCGGTCACACGATATCCGCTTTCGCTCAGGCTGTCAATCCACTGGTTATAGGTGCCGGGAGTTGTGTTAAGCATTTTATTGAAAATCCTTTTCAATTATATTCAGGTTGTCGAATTTTGCAAGGGCGAAAAATGCTTCCCTCTTCACGAGAAATCCCGGAGAGCGCAATAAAGCACATTTGTCTGACAGTTGACGCCCCGAATCCGACATGCTACAATCAGACTCACCATCCTGTTTTCATAAAGTGAGCAATGTGAGTAATCCTCGTAAACCTTTACGTTTGAATGTCGGCTTTTTGATTAACTCCACGATTGGCATCAATCGTGAGTTCTTTTTTGAATCGATTGCCATAACGTCTGAAGATGGTCTTGTCATCAGCGATATCGAAGGCAAGGCTAAAATCAGCCGCACGCCCCAGGGCCTGTTCGTGGAGGGAGATTTCAGTGGCGTGATTTCCCAGACCTGTGTGCGCTGTCTGTGCGATTATAACCAGCCCCTGCGCTGGGAATTTGACGAGTTGTTCGCTTTTAGCCGCGACAACATCACCGATTCAGGTTTGCTGGTTCCCGATGACGCACACATTGATTTGCATTCGCTTGTGCATGATTTTGCCTTCATTGAAGTGCCCATCAAGCCGATTTGCAGTCCCGATTGCAAGGGGCTGTGTGTCGAATGCGGCCAAAACCTGAACGAAAAAGACTGCGGCCATCGCCCTGAATCCACCTCTCCTTTTGTGGCACTCAAGGATTTGCTGAATAAGGATGAGTAGGGGGGCGCTTCGCAGCCCACAAGAAAAACTCGGAAATTTGATGTTCATGTGTGCGAATCACGCATGAACATCAAATTTCCGGCTCTCCTCGGCAGGCGACATGTGCCGCACCGCATCCATTAAACAGTTTTGGGGGGCATACCACGGGAATTCCTAAAGAACCAAAGAACCCCGTAGAAAAAATCATAATCTTTGTAGTAAAATAGTGCCATGAAAACCCCGTCCATGTCCATGCCCATGCGCCACTGCTTGCAGTTCACAGCCAGGTGAACTGCGGGACGGTTCAAGCCGCCTGAACAATGCTGGCAACTGCCAGCATTTTTATTTCCTGAATCCCTGGAGGTGCCCCGTGTCTGAAAACATCCTAATAGCCATTGCCTGGCCGTATGCCAATGCTGAAATTCACGTCGGCAACATCACCGGCTCGCACTTGCCGGGTGACATTGCCGCCCGTTACCACCGTCTGAAAGGCAACAAAGTCCTGATGGTCAGCGGCACCGATTCGCACGGCACACCCGTCACCATCCGCGCTGACGACGAGGGTAAACCGGTCGAGCAGGTCTATAAGCAGTTCCACAACTCTTTCCTCGAAGTCTTCCAGGGCTACGGTATCACCTATGACATGTACACCACTACCCATACCCAGAACCACTTCAAGGTCTCGCAGAACATCTTCCTGGCCCTCAAGGAAAACGGCTATCTGTATACCGAAACCCGACCTCAATGGTATTCACCCGCCGCCGGAAAATTCCTGCCCGACCGCTATGTGGAAGGCACTTGCTACCTGTGCGGCGCGGAAGGCGCGCGCTCTGACCAGTGCGACGCTTGTGGCAATGTGCTCGAACCCGAAAAACTCGTCAACCCGCGCTCGAAAATTGACAACTCGACCCCCGAACTGCGCGATACCGAACATTACTTTCTCGACCTCTCAAAATTGGAAGGCAAAGTGGTTGATTTTTTGCGCGCCCGCCAGGACTACTGGCGCGAGACCGTCACCGGCCAATCGCTCGGCCAAATCGAAAGCGACGGACTCAAACCGCGCGCTATCACCCGCGACCTCGATTGGGGCATTCCTGTTCCGGTAGCAGGCTGGGAGGGCAAGTGCATCTACGTCTGGTTTGAAGCGGTTATTGGTTATCTTTCGGCTGCTGCTGAGTGGGGCCAGGTATCAGGCAGCGGCGATGCCTGGCGCGAGTGGTGGACCAACCCTGACGCCAAACCCTTCTACTTTATCGGTAAAGATAACATCTTCTTCCATGCCACCTGGTGGCCAGCCCAACTGATGGGCGCCGGCACAGCCTTTATGAAACGCTTCGCCGGTGAAGAAATCCCTCTCACCCTGCCTTATGACGTGCCAGCCAACCAATTCATGAACCTCGAAGGCAAGAAAATCAGCGGCTCGCGCAACTGGGCCGTTTGGGGGCGCGACGCCCTGACCCGCTACGACCCCGACGCCCTGCGCTATTACCTGACTGTCAACATGCCCGAAGCCAGGGACAGCGATTGGAATTGGGAAGACTTTGTCGCCCGCAACAACAACGAACTGGTTGCCACCTGGGGAAACCTCGCCAATCGTGTGCTGTCCTTCTCGTACAAGCATTGGGACGGGCATGTGCCTCCGGTGGACGAAAACCTGCTTCGCGGCTCAGACCGGGAACTGCTCGCCGTTATCGAGGCCGGATTCCAAACTGTCAGCGGATTCTACGAAACCGTGAAGCTGCGCGACGCCTTGCGTGAAAGCCTGCGACTGGCAACCGAAGTCAACCGTTATCTCGACACCAACGCCCCCTGGACGGCCATCAAGACCGACCGCGACTCCGCCGCCCTGACGATTTACACCGCCCTGCGCGCCATCGATTCGCTCAAAATCCTATTCGCGCCCATCTTGCCTTTCACCAGCGCCAAACTGCATACCTTCCTCGGTTACAACACACCGCTCTTTGGTGAGCAATACACCGAAACCGTCAGCGATGACCTGGGTGAGCATACCGTCCTGCGCTATCGTCCCCAGTCTGACGTTTTGTGGTGGAAGCCCAGCGACCTGCGCCCCGGAGCAGCCTTGCAGCAACCCGCGCCACTATTCAAAAAATTGGATGAGAAAATAGTCGTCCCCGAAGAGCGCGCTCGCCTGGGCGAGTAGCAAGCACGCCGACAATAAAAAACACCCCACGCGGGGTGTTTTTTATTGTCGTAAGCAGCGTTAGCGCGTCCAGGCTACGACGCGGTTTCTACCGCTTGCTTTGGCCTGGTACAGGGCCTGGTCGGCCTGGATGAGCAAGGCCTCTGGCTGCTCACCGTGGTCGGGGTAAACTGAAATCCCAATCGATATGGTGGTTTGCAGTTTCTGCCCCTCGAATTCGATTTTAATGTTTTCGAAAAGCTGCTGTATATCATCGGCCCGTTTTGTGGCGACCTCAATGCTCGTATCCGCAAGCAGGATGACAAATTCTTCGCCGCCGTAGCGACAGGCAACATCATTATGACGGGTCTGGTTATTCAGCAGTTTGCCCAGGCGCGCCAGCATGATGTCTCCGGCGGCGTGGCCGTAAGCATCGTTAAAAGATTTGAAGCGGTCAATATCCAGCATAATAACTGCCAGGGACGAACCTTGTTTCTTTATGCGGTTGATTTGCTTGGGAAAAATTTCGTCCAGGTAGCGGCGGTTGAACAGGCCGGTCAGCGAATCGCGGATGGCTTGTTCGCGTAATTCTTCCTGCAAGGATTCGACTCGTTGCAGTTGAACCTGTAGCGCCTGGTTGGTTTGTTGCAGGTTTTCCTGGGCTTCGCGCCGTTCCTTAATCTCGCGGTGGGCGGCCTCGTACAGGCGGCTGTTTTCGATGGCAATTGCGGCCTGGTTTGCGATTGTCTCGAAAAGTCTGATTTGCTCGGCGTTGTAATGGCTGGGTAAATATGATTGCATCGAGATAACCCCAATAACTTTATCCCGCACAATCATTGGTACGCCGACAAAGGAGCGTGTCGGTGTGCCGCCAACGTGAATTATTTTGTCCTGAAATGGTTGGGTTTTTTCTCTATCGGCAATATCTCTCAGGTAAATTGTTTTTTCGCTCAAAATCACCTGGCCGGTTATTCCCGGCTTGTTGAGAATATTGCGGGGAGGTACTTCTTTATACTCGCCCCGGTCAAAAAAGAGCGGGTATTGAACAATGTTTGTTTCTTCGTCATAGACCGCTACGTAAAACGAATCCATGGGCAGGATTTGGCGGCATTTGTTGAGCAGGTTGCGCAAAACCTGCTCTGTATCCAAATTGGTGGATAGTTCCATGCCGACTTCGTACAACAGGGTCATTTCTTCTGCGCTGTGGCGGGCAATTTCGTATAAGCGCGCGTTATCAATGGCGACGCTGATGTTGGCTGCGATAGTGTTCAGCAGCCGGACATCGTCTTGCTTGAAAGCAAACTCTTCGGCGTAGTTTTGCAGGCTGATAACGCCCAGGGCTTGTTTTCCAAATAAGATGGGCACCCCAAGCCAACTCTTTGGGTAGCCATATTGGTCAGAAAAAACGGGTCTATGCCCCAATGGACGCGCAATTTCCATGAAGTTGGTCGAAATTAACAGCGTTTCGCGTGTTTTCAGGATGTGCGATATCAGGCCCTCGCCGTATTTGAGCACAGGCGGGTGGACGCGCTTTTTGTCAATGGTCCAGTATGGAATTTCGATGTTTTCTGAATGGTTGACATGCAGGGCGATAAGCACCGAACGGGCATTGAAGGTCTGCTCCAGTTGCTGTCCAACCAGTGAGACGAGTGTGTTCAAATCCAGTTGTGAAGCGGCAGCCATGCTGATGATGTTGACCATCATCAGCTCTTCCAGCCGACGGTGCAGGATTTCGTCCACTTCCTTGCGCGTTGTGACGTCTTCCTTGATAGAAATGTAATTGCTTACCTGGCCGTATTGGTTGAACAACGGCGCAATCAGGGTTTCTTCCCAGTAGATTTCACCGTCTTTGCGGCGGTTGAGCAGGTCACCTTTCCAGATTTGCCCGGCCTTGATGGTTCCCCACATCTTTTGATAAACGCTCTCAGATGTTTTCCCAGACTTGAACAGACTGGGCTTTTGACCGATGGCCTCCTCCGCGCTGTAACCGGTCAGGCGGGTAAAGGACGGGTTGACATACTCGATAATGCCATTCGGGTCGGTAATCAAGACGCTGTTGGGGCTTTGGCTGACAGCCCGCGCCAGGTTTTGCATCTGCTCCTGCTGTTGTTTTTGCTCGGTGATTTCGCGCAATACCAGCACATAGGCACCAATAATTGGACTTTCAGGCTGGCGGGCGGGATTGATGACCAGTTCGTAAATTTTCCTGCG
>JAWOIR010000104.1:0-14875 GCA_046484545.1 Anaerolineales bacterium | reverse complement strand
CGAAATGGCCTATTTGGGCGGCACGCGTGCCGCCCAAATAGGCCATTTCGCGGAAATCTCTCCGCCCCTTGAGGGGCGGGGCCGGGGGTGGGGTGATTCATCTTCCTTTAGTGAATGCCTTTGTTTTTCAGATTTGGAATTGCTGGCGCCATAACATGCCAGGCAATAAAGGCCCCTATTTCAGGTATACTCAGATGACATTTGTAACCTTTTGCCGCAGGAAACATCTAATGAATGAAACCAACACGACAGAATTTTCGCTAGCGTTGCTGAAAGCCGGGGACAGGGCAGAATTTGCCCGCCTGGTGGATGCCTATACCACCCCCATCTATCGCCTTGGCCTGAAGATGCTCGGCGATAGTGCCGACGCCGAAGATGTGCTGCAGAACACTTTCCTGAAAGCCTTGCAGCACCTGCCGAACTTCGAGGGACGTTCCAGTCTTTCGACCTGGCTGTATCGGATTGCGGCCAACGAAGCCCTGATGATGCTGCGAAAGCGCCGTCCGACCATTCCGGTGGATGAGAACGCCGACGACAGCGACGACGATTTCACCCCGACCCAGTTCACCGACTGGTGCTGTCTGCCGGAGCAGGAATTCCTGACCGACGAGTCGAAACGCCACTTGGACCTCGCCATTCAACGCTTGCCAGAAACACTCAAGGTCGTCTTCCTTCTCAGGGATATCGAGGGCCTGTCGATACGGGAAACCAGCGAGGCGTTGGGCTTGAGTGAAACGGCGGTCAAAACCCGTCTGCTACGCGCCCGGCTCCATTTACGCGAGTCCCTGTCCAGTTATTATGGTGAACGTCTGAATGCGGAGAATGCCCAATGAAATCCCACAAACATGATTGCCGCGCAATGCTGGCTGACCTGAACGATTATCTCGACGGCGACCTGCCAGAAGATTTGTGCGCCAAACTTGAAAATCATATGCGCGAGTGCGAGAACTGCCGCGTGGTGTTCGATACGATGAACAAGACGATATACCTGTATCAGTCTTGCGGACGCGAAGTGGATGTGCCGGATGGCGCCCGTGACCGCTTGTTCAGCGCGCTGAAGCTGGATGACTTTGTCGCCCCGGAAAAGTAAAAACAAGGAGAAAAATGGAAAAGTTGCTCAATGATGAAATTGTCACTCAACTGCGGGATGCCTTCCAGAAAATGGAGCACCCGGTCGAACTGATGCTTTTTGTCTCGCAGAAAAATTGCGAGTATTGCACTGAGACGCGCCAACTACTCGAAGAAGTGACTCCGCTTTCTGATTTGCTCGGCCTGCGAGTCTACGACCTGGACGCCGATGCGGACGTAGCCGCCAAATTCAACATCAGCGCGGCCCCTGCGATTTTGATTCTCGCTCTCGAAGGCGAGCAGGTGACCGACCTGGGTGTACGCTACATGGGCATTCCATCGGGACATGAGTTTGGCACGTTAATTCAGGCCATCCTGCTAGTGTCCGGGCGCGATTCGGGATTGACCCCTGCAACGCGGGAATATCTCAAGGGGCTGACCAGTTCGCTCCTGTTGCAGGTCTTCGTCACCCCTACCTGACCGTACTGCCCGCGAGCCGTGTTGCTCGCCTACCAGTTCGCGATGGAAAACCCGGCCATGATTTTGGCTGAGGGTGTCGAAGCAATGGAATTTCCTGAACTTTCAGAGCGTCACCAGATTAGCGGCGTGCCGGATACAATTATCAATGCCGGCGCGGGCCGCATGGTTGGCGCTGCACCCGAAGCCCAACTGCTGGCTGAAGTGCACCTGGTGATGGGAGGCGGATAAGGGATGCCCGCCGAACGTCATTCGGAAAAGAGTCAGTCCCGCGCTCGTGGACTTGTCACCCTGGCGCTCGGACTGGGCCTGATTTTGGTTGCCCTTGCCGGATTTCTGGCCATCCCCCGGGCGGCGGAGGAAATCCGCGCAAGCGAGGGGCTGGTTGTGCCGGTCGCAGTCAACTATCCGGCCCGGGAAGTGTCCCTGACTGACCTGGACGGCAGCCCGGTCTCTTTTGCCGATTATGACGGGCAGGTGATCTTGTACAATGCCTGGGCTACCTGGTGCCCGCCCTGCAAGGCTGAAATGCCGATTTTGCAGGCCTATTATGAAAAGCACCGCGACAAGGGCTTTGTCATCATTGCCATCGAGGACGGCTTGCAGGGCAATGTGGATGTGAAGGATTTTGTAGCCGAGTATGGACTGACCTTCCCCATCTGGCCCGACCCGACTTTCAAGGCTGCCAAAGCCTACGGTGTGACCGCGCTGCCAACTTCATTCGTCATCGACCGCGAAGGCATGGTGCGCCTGACCTGGAGCGGCGAAATCAGCATGGCGGCCCTGGAGAGATATGTGACGCCGTTGTTGGTTGAGTAATGTGGCGCGAGATACTATCTCGCGTTACCAATTCAGGAGAAAATCTTATGGACGCAACAGTAACCTGGAAAAATGGAATGTCTTTCAACGGCACAGCCGATACCGGCTTTGAAGTGCCGCTCGGCGCGCACCCGGACGTGGGTGGCGCGAATGACGGTTTCCGCCCACTGGAATTGATGGCGGTTTCGCTGGCGGGCTGCACCGCTATGGACGTGATTTCGATTGTGCGCAAGAAGAAGCAGGATGTGGCGGCTTTCGAGGTCAAAGTCCAGGCCGAGCAGCAGGGTGAGCATCCGCACATTTTTACCCATATTGTCATTGAATACCATTTCAGCGGCAGGGATATCAGCGAGGCGGCGGTTGTGCGCGCGATTGAACTTTCGGCCACCAAATACTGCCCGGCCCAGGCCATGCTTGGCAAGGTCACGCCGATGGAGATGAAGTATTTTATCCGCGATGCGGGCAGCGGGGATTTGGTGGCGGAGGGGGTTTGGCCCGGATAGGCTTCTATACTGAACTTTTGACAGCAGAAGAAATGGCGATACTCAACAAGTTGACCTGACCAATCCGAATTAAAGAAATCACACCCATCAGCCTTTGGCCAGGCAGCAATTCGCAGGGAGTTTGGCCCTTCTCGGAAAGAAGAAACAGGATGAGTAAAACTGCCGATTCCAAAAAACCAAAAACAAAAGCTAAATCCACAAATACCATGCGCTGGGAAGATGATGGCGGGGCAAGCCTTGAAGCCAACGAGGTGACCCCTGACCTGCGCTCAAGTCAACCCATACTTCTGAATAGAACCACACCGGTTGGTGTTGGTTCCTGCAGGGTTGAACGCGACTCACTGGGCGAGGTGCTTGTTCCCGAAAATGCCCTGTATGGCGCACAAACCCAGCGCGCCATCGAGAATTTTCCTATCTCTGGGCTAAAGCCTCGCCCGGCCTTTATCTGGTCAATGGGAATGATAAAAAGAGCCGCGGCGGAAGTCAACAGTGGCCTGGGTTTACTGGATGCCGAAAAAGCGCAGGCCATCATCGATGCGGCCCAGGAAGTAATCGATGGGCAGTGGAACGAACAGTTTGTCGTTGACCCGTTTCAGGCAGGCGCTGGGACCAGTCACCACATGAACATCAATGAAGTCATCGCCAATCGCGCCACGCAGCTCTTGGGTGGGAAACTTGGCGAATATCACGTCCATCCCAATGACCACGTTAACCTGGCCCAATCGACCAACGACACCATCCCCACGGCCATTCGGCTGGGCTGCCTATGGCGGCTGGATGAACTGCTCACCACACTTGACGATTTGTCTGATGCCCTCAACACAAAAGCAGGCGAATTTGACGAGATTGTCAAATCGGGACGCACCCATTTACAGGATGCCGTTCCAATTCGCCTGGGTCAGGAGTTTGGGGCCTATGCCAGGGCTGTCGAGCGCGATGCCAATCGCATTCGGTCTGCGGCAGAAGGGTTGAGACGTCTGGGGATTGGCGGCACGGCTGTCGGGTCGGGCTTAAACGCACATCCTGAATACCATCAGCGGATGGTCAAAAAACTGTCCGAATTAACCGGTTTTCAACTGAATGAGTCTGATAATCTTTTTGAATCAATGCAATCCATGGCCGATGCTGCTGCTTTTTCAGCCTCACTACGGACCCTGGCCTTGACCTTGATTCGCATTGCCAACGATTTTCGACTGCTGGCTTCAGGCCCCACTACCGGTCTGGATGAGATTCGCTTGCCTGCCGTCCAACCCGGCTCCAGTATCATGCCCGGCAAGGTCAACCCGGTAATCGCGGAAATGCTTGATATGACCATGTTTCAGGTCATCGGCTGCGATATGACTGTGGCCCTGGCAACCCAGGCAGGGCAGTTAGAATTGAACGTAATGATGCCGGTCATCGCTCACAACCTGTTCGAGATGATGCAAATCACAACCGGTGCTGTACACGTATTCACAAATCGGGCAGTACGCGGCCTGACCGCCAATCAGGAAAAAGCCGAAAGCTGGCTGGCGCAAAATCCGATACTTGTAACCGCGCTGAATCCGCTGATTGGTTACAGCCAGGGTGCCGAGTTGGTCAAAGAGGCGGCAGCGCGCGGCCTGACCATTCAGGCTGTCACGGTCGAAAAAACAAAAGCGGGCCTGCTCAAGCGGGTCGATAGCGACCGACTGGTAACCCTCGAAGAAATAGAAGCCATCTTTAGCGACCTGCGGCGATTAACATAAGCCAATAGATGACAGTGATGCCAAAACAAAACTGGACAGAATTAATCTGTGAATGCCTCGAAAAAACCGATGAAATTGGTACTCAGACGGCGCATTTTTTACGCCAGCGCCGCACACCGGTCACTTTTGAGAAGGACAAGCCTTCGGTCGGCGCAGCCTGGACGCCCTGGCGCTCGGTCAAAATCAACACAGTCTATTTCACCCCGGAGAAAATCGACAACCCGCGCCTGTTGAGCCTGGTTGTTCACGAAGTGCGCCACCTGCAACAGGGGGTATTCACCGCGCTCTCGGTCTATGGCGAACTGGACGCCTGGCAGGTGGATTTCAACTTCCAGAAATCGCTGACGGGAAAATATCCCGCCCCAATCATCGAAGAATTATGCGCCCTGCCGCTGGAATTTGACCGACAGGTACTAACCCGTGCCCGTGACATGATGCAGGCCTTTGCTGGCAAAGGCTACCGCATTGACCTGCTGCCGCTCTACCCGCTGCCGCGCGAAATCCGCTACCGGCTGACGGGGAAATGACATATCAAGGCTTGTCAATCAGCCCACCACCCGCCAGCCAGCCGGTTGTCCAGGCGTTTTGGAAGTTGAAGCCCCCGGTCAGGCCATCAATATCGAGCACTTCCCCGGCAAAGAACAGGCCGGGGATTTTTTTGCTTTGCATGGTCTTGAAATCGACTTCGTCGAGGCGCACGCCGCCGCAGGTGACGAACTCATCCTTGAATTGGCCTTTGCCTGTAATCTGATAGCGCCCGGCGGTCAGCTCTTCAGCCAGGGTGCGCAGGGCAGCTTTGGAGACATCTGCCCAGTTTTGGTTCTCGGCAATTCCGGCAACGGAGACGAGACGAATCCATAGGCGGGTGGGCAGTTCAAAGAGCGGATGGGCGACGGGCTTTTTACGGCTGTTAGCCGGGTTGTTGCGGACGGTTTGCAGGCTTTCGAGAGCTTTTTCGGTCGTCAGCGGGTAGAGCCAGTTGACTGACAGCCCAGCCTGGTACTGACGCTCGTGCAGCCAGCGCGCGCCCCAGGCAGATGTCCGCAAGGCTACCGGGCCGCTCAAGCCCCAGTGGGTGATGAGCAGCGGTCCGCGCTGTGGGGCGATGGCTGACTTTGCGCCGCCCGGTTCGAGCAGGCGCAGTTCGGCTTGCGGGACAGAGAGGCCGGCCAGGCCATCCAGACGCAGGTCTTGGATGTTAAACGTAAAAAGGGAGGGCACACCCGTTTCAACGGTATGACCCAACCCGGAGAGCAGGGTCTGGCAAACCGAATCACTGCCAGTCGCAAATAAAAGACTGTGGGCGGAGAGCTCTTCTGTCAGCGTGGCGGCGGCTTTTCGGACGGTGACCAGGAAGCGGGGGGTGCGATCCGGGCCAGGCGGCGAAACGGTGTCCACTTTCAGGGCGGTGGCCTGCGTCCATAACGTGACTCCGGCCTTTCGAGCGGCGTTTTCCAGACAATTGGCGATGGTTAATGAGTTATCCGTGATGGGAAACATGCGCCCATCGGCTTCGGTTTTGAGCGTCACGCCGCGCGATTCGAACCAGCGCACCGTATCGGTGGGTTGGAAGCGGCTGAACGCGCCGCGCAGCGCCGCAGCGCCGCGCGGGTAGTAGCCGACCAGTTGGGCCGGGTCGAAACAGGCGTGGGTGACGTTGCAGCGTCCGCCGCCTGAAATGAGCACTTTTCCAAGCGGGCGGCGTGCTTTTTCGATGATAAGAATGCGCGCGCTCGGGTTTTCTTCAGCGGCGCGGATGGCGGCGAAAAACCCGGCTGCGCCGCCGCCGAGAATAATGGCATCGTAGGGTTGTGTATCGCCGCCTTCAGGCGGCGGTACGGTCGATTTTTCGGGCATGGGGTGATTATAGTTTAGAATAGGGTCATGAGCACCCTGCCCATCCTGCAACGACGACGGGAACGCAAAAACCTGGCAGACCGCTCCAGCCAGCAGCGTGTTATGCGCGCCGGGCTGGGCTGCGGCCTGCTTTTTTCGACCGTGCTTGGGTTGGGAATTATTCTGTCCGCGCTCGGCTATGCCAACCTGACAGCAGACCTGCCATCGGTCGAGGCCTTGCCCATCCTGCTCGATGGGCCAGATGGCCTGCTGCGCCAGCCCACCCGCCTGTATGACCGCAGCGGCGAACAGGTCATCGCCACGCTTGCACCGGACGACGGCCCACACCCCTATTTGCCACTCGACCCGGCCCAAACCGACGGCCTGCCCGATTCGCTGGCGCGCATCACCGTCAGCCTGACCGACCCCCATTTTTACAGTCACGCCGGTTTTGACTGGCGCACCTGGAACCAGCCCGATACGCACCCCACCCTGGCCCAAAAGCTGGTCGCCGACTTTTTGCTCTGGGACGAACCGCCCAACCTGCGGCGCGCCCTGCGCGAGCGCATCCTGGCGGCGCAAATCACCGCCCGATTTGGACGCGCGAAAATCCTGGAATGGTATCTCAACAGCGCTGATTATGGCCGCCATGCCTACGGGGTCGAGAGCGCCGCGCAGTTGTATTTTGGCAAACCGGCCACGCGCCTGACGCTGGCCGAAGCCGCCCTGCTGGCCTCCGTCAGCCAATCCCCGGCGATTAATCCGCACGACGCGCCCCAGGCCGCCATCCAACGCGCCCAAGAGACGCTCGATTTGCTCCCCGCCTGGGCCGCCGCACCGGGAGATGTCGAATCCGCCCGCCTGCATGAGTTCGCCTTCGCGCCGCCCAGGTCCGAAAGTGGGCTTGCCCCGGCCTTCACAAACCTGGCCCTTAGTCAACTGGAAAACCGCCAGCGCATCGAACGCGGCGGCATGCAAGTCATCACCACGCTCGATTTTGAGTCACAATCCCAGGCGCAGTGCGCCATCCGCACCCAACTGGCGCGCCTGGCCGAAGACGAGTCCGCACCCGATTGCCGGCTGACCGTCGAACTACCGCCCCTGCCACCCGGCGAACCCTTGGAGAGCGCGGCCAGCGTGGTCGTCTTGAATCCGCGCGATGGGCAGGTGCTGGCGCTGGTTGGGGAAACGCGCCAGGGGATAGAATCAGCCATTTTAACGGGACACCGGCCCGGGACGAGTCTGCTGCCCTTTATCTACCTGACCGGATTCAGCCGGGGACTGAGTCCCGCTTCGTTGGTCTGGGACGTGCCCCAGCCGGATTCCGTCCTCCCCAACCTGGACGGGGTCTATCACGGCCCGGTACGGGCGCGGATGGCGCTGACGGGCGATTACCTGGCCCCGGCTCAGTCGGTGCTGGAGCAGATGGGGCTGGCGGCGGTGCTGCAAACCATGCGTCCGTTTGGCCTGCCGCTGAACGACACGCGCGATTTCGCCGCCCTGCTGGACGGGCAAAACCTGGTCTCGCCGCTGGCGATGGCGCGCGCGTACAGCGTCTTTGCTGCGGAGGGCGTGCTGGTCGAAAAGACTTCGGCGGTGCTGGCTGTCTACACGATAGACGGACAGACGGTCTGGGAGTGGCAGCCCGCGTCAATTTCGGCGGTGGTCAGCAAGCAGTTGTCTTATCTGGTTAACCACGTCCTGGCTGATGAAAGCCTGGGGCGGCCCGCCGCGCTGAAACCATCGCGCACGCTGGATGGCGCCGATTCGTGGGCTATTGGCTACACGCCAAATCGTGTCATTGCGCTGTGGATGGGTGGCCAAAGCGAGAATCCGCGCGCCGTTTCGGGGCTGTTCACGGCCATTTTGCAGGCCGCCAGCCGGGACGAAGCGCCCACCCGCTGGGAAAGGCCGCCAGGCGTCGCGCTCATCCAGGTCTGCGACCCCTCCGGGCTGTTGCCGACCCCGGCCTGCCCGAACCTGGTGGTGGAGGTCTTCCTGAATGGATTCGAGCCAATCCAGGCCGATACGCTCTACAAAACGGTGGCCGTCAACCGCGAAACCGGCCTGCTGGCAACCGTCTTTACGCCGCCGCAACTGGTCGAGGAGCGGGTTTATATGCTCGTGCCGCCCGAAGCCCAGGCCTGGGCAACGGCTGCCGGGCTGGATTCCCCGCCGACGGCGTATGACAGCCTACAAATCCCAATCACGCGCGAGGGGCTGGAAATCACGTCTCCGACCATGTTCGCCCAACTGCGCGGCGAGGTGACGATACGCGGCTCCGCTACAGGGGAAGGATTTTCGTACTACCGCCTGCAATATGGGCAGGGATTGAATCCCGAAACCTGGGTGCTGATTGGCGAAAACGTCAATTCGCCGGTCTCGGACGGAGTGCTCGGACAGTGGAACGCATCCGGCCTTTCAGGTCTGTACGCCCTGCAACTGGTGCTGGTTTACGAAGATGGCCGCGTCGAGACCACTGCCGTGCAAGTGGAGGTCGTCGAATGACGCAATTTTCCCATTCCGCCCTGTTTTGTTATAGAATTAGATAACTATGGAAGAAGACCTCGGATTCTTTGAGCAACCTGTCGTGCGTGTCATCATCAAGTTTTCCTTGTTGCTGATGGCATATTTTTTATTGGATTTCTTGATTGAAGACAAAACCCAGGGTTTAAATCGCCTGTTTATCGATTTCGGCCTGTTCATTGCCAGCCTCATCTTGTGGACAGTTTTCTTCTCGCAATTTATCCTGCCGGTTCGCAAATTGGTTGACCGCCTCGCAATCTTCGACCGCCTGATGGCTTACTTCTCAGGTTTTCACGGCCCGGCAATTTTTATCGAAAACGGCAATATTCGCGCCCGCCATAACGAACGCGAAAAAAGAGGCCCGGGAGTTTTATGGCTCGACCAGGCATCAGCAGCCATGCTGCGCACCGCCACCCGTTTTACCCGAACCATCGGGCCGGGAGTTCATTTCACAAAAGCCAAGGAATATATTGCCGCGACAGTCAACCTGCACACCCTGACGCAAAACATTGGCCCCAACGACAACGAAAACCCGTTCACAGTTCCAAAGGAAGATGAAAATTACCAGCGCATCCAGGACAGCGGACTGGAAACCCGCGCCCTGACGCGCGATGGCATACCGGTCATTGCGCAAATCTCTGTCACTTTTCGAATTGAAGCACAACCCGGCGAAGGCAACTCGATTTATGGGTACAACCAGGAAAATGTGCGCAAGGTGATTACCGAATCGATGGTGCAGGGGGTCAAGACAGAACAACCCGTCTGGAGTCCCTTGCCGGCCAAAATGGCGGTGGAAATCTGGCGTGAATATCTCTCCCGTTTTCGGCTGAATCAATTGTTCCAAAACCCGCCCGGGGAAACCAGAACCAACCTGCAAATCATCTCTGAACTGGTAAAAAACCGCCTGAGCCAGGATGTCGTCAATTATGTGGATGAATTTGGCGATTTCACCGGCAGAACCATCAGCAGCAGGGAACACAAAATCCTGGCCGATATGGGCGTCAAGGTGCTCGGCGTCAATATCAAACGGGTGATTTTCCAGGAAAAGATTGAACAAGAAATTGCAAAGAACTGGAACAGCCTGTGGGCCAAAACGGTCAAAAAAGAGAAGGAACAAATCGAACAGGAACACCGCGTCCGTGAAGAAAAAGGACAAATGGACGCCCAAATCGAATTTGCCAACATTATGACCAGCGAAATACGAATGCCGCCGCGCAACAAACGCGACGCAGTCTATCTCCTGACACACGGCATCTCGCAGTCGGTCATCCGCAACCTGGGTTTGATGAAGAAAATGTCCAGGAATGACACCAGCTCCCTGACCGGGCTGGCGCGCTGGCTGAAAGGCGAGTAAAAAGCGATGACGACGCCCGCATTTGTACAGCCATCCACATACCAAAAAGCCTGGAAATGGGTTGAATCGGTCATCGAATCGGCCATGAACTGGGTTTTTTCGCTCAAACACACCGCTGGAACCTATCGCAACCTTGTTCGCACCGCAGCTTTGTTGCTATTCTATTTCTTTGCAGTTATCACGCTGTATGATTTGGACGGCTGGATTGAACAATTTGGCGCACTCACCGACAGCCAGTCGGGGCAGCCCTTAATTGCAATGGGCGAATTTCTGTACAAGACTTTCCTAAACCCGATTGTGATTCGCAACTTGATTGCCGTTATTGCGCCCTATTACCTGATTCACCGCCTGGCCGCCATTTACCTGGCCGATATTTTTGAAAAAGAAATCAGCGTCGCCAACCACTTTTTGGATGAGGCCGCTTTTGCAACCGGCTATCAAACCATCCGTGTCAGCGGAGGCCGCCTGGCTGAAAGGAACCACAACTCACCGATTGTCGAAATCGGCGGGCCGGGATTCGTGACCGTCGACCTGGACAGCGCCATCGTCCTGGAAGGGCCATACGGCGGAATGCGCGTCATCGGCCCGACGGCCAAACTGCCAAACGGCCGGGCCATCATCGAAGATTTCGAACGCATTCGCCAGTGCATCGACTTGCGCGACATCATCAATAAGCAGGAAATCGTTTCACGCTCCAAAGACGGCATCATTGTCAAAGTGCGGGATATTCAGTATTCCTACAGTCTGTATCGCGGCGAAAACCGCAGAAAAAGCCTGGATTCACCTTACCCGTTCAATGAAGAATCCATCAAGTCGCTGGTCACGGGAGTTTTCGTGCCGGTGTCCCCATTCAAACAGCCAGACAACAACCCAGAATGGAATCGGCCCCTTCCAGGCGGGTTGTTCGTCAGCATTAACATTGAATTCAACAACTTCATCAGCCAGCACAGTTTGGGCGAATTCTTCTCAGCAGTTGGCCCGCCAGAGGAGAAAGCCCTGGAAGAACGCGCACAAAAAATCTTTGAATCTGCCGGTGAACTTGCCGGGCAAAATGGGTACCAAATGCAGGACAATCCCTTCCGAGCCGGGCCAGTGGAGCACCGTCACGGATTGGCGGAAAAACTCTTCGGCTCACCACAATTTAAGGGATTCATGACGAAAAAGGGCCTGCAGGTAAACTGGATTGGCGTCGGCACCTGGGAAACGCCGGATGAAATCATCCTTGAAAATCACCTGGACGCCTGGCAAACCAGCATCGAGAACCAGAAAAAGGGCGGCCCAGAAAAATTAAATGAAACCTATAACACCTCGTGCAACAACAAATTGGTTCAACTTATCAACGAATTGCCAATCAATACCTACTATCGCCTAGCCGACAAAAGTGACCGGGAAATTGTCGAAACTCTTTTCAACGAATATATCAAATACCTGCTCGGCGTCAGCCAATACTTTGCAGACCGCAAACAAAACCTGCCTGCCAACATCAACACAGCCATAGAATCGCTCAATAAACTGCGATTTTATGAGGTCGGCGGCGACTACTACACCTGCGTCAAAACATCCTATCGCGAAGATTCCAACATCGCGGGCGCAATTTGCTATACCATCGATGTTTTCTTTTCCACGCTGCCCTTGCAAGGCTGCGAGATTAATCCAGTCCGATTTGATTTTGGCGACCGGACTGAACGAGCATTTACCTTCCTGGCGCAAATGAGCGACAACACCACCCTGCTGCCCGATACGCCACAAATGCGAGTCATGCAAATTGACGACCTGTACGTTCAAACCTCCTTCCAGGTCACAATACTTCCTGACGCAAACAACACCCTGGAAATTGAGATTCGGGAAAGCCAAAACCCGCTCTGCGGCCTTTCCCTGAAACTAAACCCCTAAAGGAGTTTGAATGCAAAAAACCCCGGAAGAACAAACCGTCCTGGTCATCGGCGCGGCATGCGTGGACATTGTCGCCCGCATCCAGGGGGACGTGCAAATGGAGACGTCCAACCCCGCCCACATTCGGACCTCCTTCGGCGGAGCCGCCCGCAACGTGGCCGAAAACCTGGCCCGGCTCGGACAACCCGTCAGCCTGCTGACCGTTTTGGGAAAGGACGAACTCGGCGACGAGGTGCTCACCTACACCCGCCAGGCCGGGGTGGATGTCAGCCACATTCATCGTATGGACAAATTCCCGACCGGTTTCTACATGGCCGTGCTAAACGAAACAGGCCGCCTGCAATACGCCTTCGACGACATGCGCGTGCTCGAAGAACTGAGCAGCAGTTACCTGACCTACCACCAGGAACTGTTCGAAAACGCCAGCCTGCTCTTCCTGGATACCAACCTGCATCCCGAAACCCTGGCAACCGCCTTTGAACTGGCCGCTCGCTACAACCTGCCCGTCTGCGCCGACCCGACCACCCGCTCACTGGCCCCGCGCCTGAAACCTTATCTCAAGCAACTGCGTCTGATTGTCCCCAACGCCCCCGAAGCCGCCATCCTGACCGGACAACCCTTCGAGGCCGCCGATAGCGCCGCCACCCTGCAAGCCGCCCGCGCTCTGGTCAATCACGGGGTTGATATTGTCCTGATTACCATGTCGGAATTTGGCCTGTGCTACGCCACCTCCGAGACCAGCGGACACATCCCGGCAGTCAGCACCACCATCCACGACCCGACCGGCGCAGGCGACGCCCTGACCGCCGCCGTCATCTATGCCCTGCTCAACGACATCGAAATCGACGATGCCGCCCGCCTGGGGGCCGCTGCCGGGGCACTGGCCTTGAGCCACCCTGGAACGGTCTGCCCCGACCTGTCACTCGACCTGCTCTACGACGAACTTTCCTCAGGGTCAAACAGGGGTTTTACCCGCTGCTGGAAGGGTTTTCCCATGTGCCTTTCAATGACCTGGAGGCCCTGGAGGCGGCATGGGATGATACCGTGTGCGCGGTGATGATGGAGCCCATCCAGGGGGAGGGCGGGGTGATCCCGGCGGATCCCGGGTATCTGGCAGCGGTGAGGGAACGGTGCGACCGCTCCGGCACCCTGCTGATCTTTGATGAGATCCAGACCGGCATGGGCCGGTGCGGCACCCTGTTCGCCCATCAGGAATATGGCGTGACCCCGGATATCATGACCCTGGCCAAGGCCCTGGGAAACGGGGTTCCCATCGGCGCCATGCTGGCCACTGAAACAGCGGCCGCAGGGTTTGAGCCGGGCAGCCACGGCTCCACCTTCGGGGGAACACCCCTGGCCACGGCCGCCGGTCTCAAGGTTGTTGAACTGATTTCAGAACCCGGATTTCTGGAGCGGGTGCGGGAAACCGGCGCATATTTCCAGGAGCAGCTCAGGGGATTGCAGGCCCGCCATGCACGCATCAGGGATGTCCGGGGCAAAGGACTGCTGATAGGCATGGAAATCGACGAAGGGGCCGCCGCTGTGGTGGAAGATTGTTTTAAAAAAGGGTTTATTATCAATGCAATTCAGGATAAGGTTTTACGGTTTGCACCCCCGTTGATTGTGGAACCCCCGGACATTGACCGGCTGGTGTCCCTGCTGGACACCCTGCTGTAAAAAGGAGACGTTTGGTTTGAAAAAAGACCTGTTGACCCTGCGGGACCTGGATAAAGCGGATTTCGAACATCTGTTTGACCGGGCGCTGCAGCTCAAGAAACGCTATGCCAGAGGCATTCAGGACCGGATACTCACCGGCAGGAGCCTGGGCCTGATTTTTGACAAGAAATCCACCCGGACCCGTATCGCCTTTGAAACCGCCATGATCCAGCTGGGGGGACACCCCATCTACATGAGCACCCAGGATACCCAGATTTCAAGAAACGAGCCGGCAAAGGACACGGCCCGGGTGCTGTCCCGATACATCGACTGCCTGGCCATGCGTACCTTTGACCATGCCCTGGTGGAAGAGTTTGCCGCAGCCTCGTCCATCCCGGTGATCAACGCCCTGACCGATTCCTTCCACCCCTGCCAGATCCTGAGTGACATTTTGACCATCATCGAGCACAAGGGCGGATACCGGGACGTGAAGATCGCCTGGGTGGGGGACGGCAACAATGTGGCCAACTCCTGGATCAACGCCGCCAGTGTGCTGGGGCTTCACCTGACCGCTGCCTGTCCGGAGGATCACATGATCCGGCCGGACATCATCCAGGCGGCCGGGGCCGACACCATGGATCATATCCGGTTCACCACCGACCCCATAGCGGCGGTGAAGAATGCGGATGTGGTCTACACCGATGTCTGGGCCAGCATGGGAGAGGAAGCAGAGCTGGAAAAACGGCTGGACGCGTTTGAAGGGTTTCAGGTGAACAAGGCGCTTCTGGCCCATGCCGCACCCGATGTGCTGGTGATGCACTGTCTGCCGGCCCACCGGGGAGAAGAGATGGCGAGTGTTACATAATCCAAGACTGAAGACTGAAGTCTGGAGCAACGAAACCTGACGCTCAGCTCTTGTCGCTGGCATCTCGCCCGGCCGTTAGTGCGCCTCATCCCAGTTGAGGCCGGTGCCGGCCTCAACCAACAGAGGGACCCGCAGCTCGGCCGCCGCGCTC
>JAWOIR010000067.1:0-18285 GCA_046484545.1 Anaerolineales bacterium | reverse complement strand
CCACATCCCCAGGCCAAGCAGGGTGGCAATCACCATCGCAGGGCGGATGTCGGTCAGGCGCGCCTCGACCACACGTACGGCCACATGCCCCCACCAGATTCCAATAAATGTCGCCAACGCAGCCGCCAGTCCGGTCAGGTTAAAGTCCATGATGACTCTTTGGGAATTCCGGTGATAAGCACCCGCATTTTGGGGTAAATATCAGAGATACGTCCATGTTTTTTCTCCAGTGTTTGCATAAAGCCTGTTGTTTGGAAGGCGTTTTTGCCCTTACTCGGCATAGTACATCACCCTCCAGACGTAGTCGGCGGCGATGGCGCATGTTCCCTCCAGGGAGTTGGCAATGCTTTCCCATTTAATAGGAAATGGTTCGTTGATGGAGGCCCGCAGGGCATCGCCGACGCAGCCTGAACCGGCATAGTAGTTGGCCAGGCTCATCTTCCACATATCTTCGTAGGTGCTGGCTTCCGACACTTCGCTGCGCAGGACGTTCCCGACCATTTGCTGGGTTTGGGCGGCGCTGGCGTAGAGCGTGGCGGCAATCACATCTATTTCCGAGTCGCTTCCGATGCGGTCGAAGATGGCCCGGCGTATGATGACCTGGCGGTCGGGGCGCATGTTGCTGTACCCGGCGGAGCAGCCTGCTTCTCCGTAAACGGGCAGGCACACACCCAGGTAATATTCGGGGTTCCAATTTAGTAGCAGGGAGACGCCGTTTTCGGTGATGAATCCCAGCCCGCGCTCGTAGGGGTCAGAGGATTCCGGCCAGAACTGTGATTCCTGGGCGATGACGCCTTTGAGCAGGCGGGCCGGGACGTGGTATTTTAGCCCGGCGTCGTAGATTTGGGCATCGTATTTGTTTTGCCAGGCAAGTACCGCTTCTGCGGCGGCCTGTTCCCCGCAACTCGAGGCAGCCCCGTTGGGCAGAATGCCCCGGTCTGCGCAGGTGGTGGCATTCACAAGGCCGTTGCGAATCAATTGTCCGGCCAGCAGGGCGTAGCGGTTTGTTGTTGCCAGGTAGCCGGGGGAGAGCGGTTGTTCGAGCAGTTTGGGCAGCAGGGAGTCGCTGGCAGGCGGGAAGACCTGCCAGAGCAGCGCGCCGCCGGGCAGGCTGTCGGCCCATTCGCTGGTCAGCAGGTCAAAGCGGTAAACCTGGCGGCCATCCTGTACGCTGGAGTAGGCGCGGTATTTGACGCGGAATCGCTGGCTGCTATCGCCAAAGTCAGATTCAGCCCAGTATTCCAGCCATTCCCCTTTTTCACTGGTGGGCGGAAGCCTGATTTCGCTGACAGCGCCGCGGAACACTCTTTCGTTGTTGGCTACCCGTACAACGACGTTGGCGATGCTGTGTCCTTCAACCGGCTCCTGGGCAATCAGCCGCAGGCCTGGCCTGGCTTCACACCACTGTCCAGGCAGGCAGTCGGTCATTTGCAGGCGCATCGTGATTTCCGGCAAGGTGACGACTTTGGTCGCGGTTTGCGTGTATGCGCCGACGTAGCGCAGCATCAAGCCGGAACATGCGCTGCTGCTGCCCCCATTTTGGGCAGGGATGCAGGCAGGGGTGGTTATCCAGGTTTCAGCGATGCGCATTCCGCATGATTGGGTCACATCTTCGATATTGGGTTGGGCGGTATGGGAAACGTAGATGTTGCAGGTCACAAAGCCGTCGCTCCAGCGTAGCAATTGCCAGTGTGTGGACTGCACCGTTACCTGTTCGGTGAGCGTGCGCACATTTTCGTTCTCTTTGGCTGTGCTGATGCTGGCCGGATTGCTCAGCAGTAAGGAGGTAATCAGGATGGTAAAAAAAACACGCAACATTCCCCGGCCCCATGCAAACAGGCTGACCGGAAAATGTTGCGTTTGTTTCATTTTTTCACCTGTAAAGTTTGAAAAAGGGTTTCGCCTTAAGGCGAAGAAACCCTGAGACAGTATTGGATGAGATTGATGCCCCATTCATGCGCATTGCGGATGTCGGCGCGGGAGCGGGCTTCGAATGGCAGTTTCCCGGCCCAGGCCAGGCTGTAGCCTGACGTGCTGAAGACAATCTGCTTGCCAACTTGAAGGCTGCCGGGATTCGCGCCAAGCGGCGGTTCGGCGAACAGGAAGGGGGCTTCGAGCAGGGGACTATTAGCGGCCAGCGGGGTGGTTTTTTGCCCAAGTTGCTCGAATAATTTGGCAAAAGATTTCCCGGCCCCTTCGTCCAGCGCTTCGGCAAACAGGACTTTGCCTTGCTTCAGATAGGCTTGCAGCGACTTAACCGCCGCGCCATCCGGGTTGAATGCGCCTTTCGCGCTCAGGAAAACCAGGTCGTAGGCCGTCAGTTCAGCAGAAGCCGAAAGACCGCCATCCAGAATCAGGCGATAAGGGGAACTGCGCTCACATTCAGCCGCCAGGAAGCCCCAGCCAGCGCGGACATCCTCCACTTCGCGGCCAAAAGCGCACAGTCCGACGTAGGCCTGCTTGCGCGGCTGCGGGCCTACCTGGGCGCGGAAGCGCAAATCGAGTTCGCCAATAGTGGGATGGGCGGCATTTTCGGGGTTGCGAATGGGCTTGCCGGCTTCGCTGATGCGCACCCGCGCCAGTTCCACTGCCGGGCGTTTGGGGAAACTTGAACGGGCCGCAACGACAAACTCGGCGTGGATTTGGCGCACATCCTTGTCCACGCCGCCTGATTCGCGTTCGCCGTGTCCCAGCAGCAGGTAGAGCAGACCTTCGGCTTTTGCGCCGAAATCGTAAGCCACCGGTTCGGCCAGGACAATTACATTCCCGGTTTCGTCAACAGCCGCTCCGGGCGAGATGAAGACGTATTGGTCGGGCGGGTCGTTGGCCTGTACCTCCAGGCCGGTAATGATGCCGGGGCCGTGAAAAAGCACGTCGTGGGCCTGGCGCGCTTTGCGATGCTCTTCATGAGCCTGCGCCCAGACATCGGCGGTAACGGCCATACCGTCATAAGATTTGATACGGGTTTTCGGGAAAAGGCTCAAGGCGCTGTTATCGTCCATTCTATTACTCCTGGTAAGACCCTAAAGGTCTTTCTTGAAAGAAATGATTTCTGTTTGTAAAAAGACCTTTAGGGTCTAATTAAAATTACATTCCACTTCATAACGCACATGCGCAGGCAAAATGCCGCGCGCAATTTCGGATATTTTCTGCTGGTAGGTTTTGGCTGAATAGCGGGTGCGCTCCAGTTCGGATTCCGGGATGTCCAGGCGAATTAGGACGGTGTTGGGCTGGTTCTTTGTCCCCAGGGCGATTTCGTTGCCCAGGCTGGCACTGACGCCGAGGACAAAATTGGCCGCCCGCCGCTCGACAATTTCGACCTGCCCCCCGGTGTAAATTTCCAGGTAAGTTTGGGCGGCCTGGCGGGTTCCACGCCGCTGGAAAAAGAGCAAGGCGTTATTCAGCAGGGCGCGCATCCGTTCCAGTGGGATGCTCTCATCCACCGGCAGGCCAACCCAGGAGGCCAGCCAGGGAATGAATTCAGGCGGGGTTAAATCCGGGTCGAAGTAGGCGTCCGCTTGTTCGATTTGCTGGTTGACCGGTTTCCAGAAACTCTCGCTGAGCATCAGGAAGCGCGAAGTCAAATCGTCGCTTTCGTAGATTTCGGGCAGGTATTGCAGGTATTTTCCCTTACCAAAAACTGTCAGTCGCAGGGAGGCTTCAGCCAGCGTGGCGGCCTCGGCGGGCAGCACCAGGCGGGCGTCCACCAGCAGGTGTTGGTTGGCGTAAAAAGTGCGCAGGCGCAGGCCGATTTGCAGGCTGTAAACCTGCCCGGGCGAGAAATGGTCGGCCAGCGGAATCAGGATGAGCATGTCGGTCCCGGCTTCGGCGACGGAGGGCAGGGTGGAGGGGATGCCTTCGGGCAGAAGGTACGTCTCGACTTCCATGACGCGCGGCATGGCCAGTTGCAGGCTCGCGCCGGGTTGTTCGGGGGCGCAAAATTGCAAATGGAGCGTGACCAGTTCGCCGGGATAGCGGTTGTAATGGTCGGCGGCCAGGAGGAGTTGGTCGTTGGCCGCTGCGGGAGCCGGTGCGGTCATTCGGTCACGCCTTTCGCATAGGCGTCGTCCATGTTGGTTGTTTCAATTTCATGTTCGAGTGAGCAAACCAGCCCATCTGCCGGGATGCGCAGGATTTTCTGGATTGGCTTGAGCGGGGTATCATCTTCTTCCTCGAAAATCGAATTTTCTTCCACCGGTATCAGGTCGCGGTACGAGACCTCGACATCCAGCACAAACTTGACAGTTGGGATTTGCTGGATGAGCGAGATAATTTCAGCCACAAACAGGTCGCGGCCAAAGGGCCAGCCATCCCAACTTTCGTCAGATTGCAGGATTGGGGCGCGCTCGTCCAGGCGGATGGGGGAGAGGAAGCGGCGCAATTCCGCATCAACCTGGGCCAGGGCTTCGCTGGCCGGGGTGAAGTCTTTTGGCACGATGCGGGCCTTGACCTTGATGCCGTAGTAGCGCGGCTCGCGCACATTGAGCGGGGTGGTTAGCAGGCGGTACTGGTCGAGATGGTTGCGCAGGTCGGCTTGCAGGGTTTCGTCGAGGTGAAGCACGCCCAATCCCCCGGCGCGGACAGCCTCGGCAACCGCCGGGACGACCAGCACCGAGACGCTGCTTGAGCCGCCGCGCGGGTTGTCGTTGGGCGTCAGGCACTTGGCGCGGGCAATCGAGCGGCTGAAGTTGATGGTGAACTGCTCGTAATCCTGGGCGGTGACGGCGCGGCGTTGGGCTTGCAGTTCGCGCTGGGCGCGCAGTTTGAGTTCTTCGAGGCTTTCCTGGTCGCGGCCGCCATCGGCGCGGACGAGGTTCGAGACGCGCGCCACATAGGCCAACGAGGTGTTCATGGTGTTGATGGTGCGAGTGGGCAGGTTGCCGCGCACGCCGCCGCCGGAGCGGTAGCGCGAGAAACGGAGGCCGCGTCCGCTCTCCGGCACACGTCCGTACTGTACCACCGACCCATCTGGCTGGCGCACGGAGGGGCCGAAGTGGACGACGCCGTTGGCCATATCGAGGGCGTAGTGGCGGTCGAAGCGAGTTGATTTGGAGAAATCTTCCACCTGTTGCCAGGGGACAAAGACCGTGCCCTCGCCGCGAGTCTCCTCGACTTCCAGGTTTTCGCCGGTTTGCAGGGCCAGCACCGGGGCATTACTCAGACTAAAGGATTGACCGGGTTCGCCATTGCTTGTTCCGAGCGTCTCGGCTTCGACACGGGTGGCGTGCATGGCCGGGACGGTCGCGCCGATGCTGAAGGCCTCGACCCGTTTGAGACGTGGTGATTCGGAGTACATGCCTTGCAGGGGGTTGCGCTGTTCGATACGGCAGCGCAGCCAGAAGGCTTCCAGCCCGTAGAGTGCGTGGGATGCGAAGTCGAGCGGCAGGTAGAGGGTCAGGCTGCCTTGCTCGTTGTTCAGGCCGCCGGTGGTGTCGCGTTCACCTTCAAAGGTGCTGGGTTTGAGCGGTCGCCAGGTTCCATCGGGGGTCAGGTATTCCCACAGCCAGGGCGGGTCTTCGCGGCGAATACCGACGGCTTCGGTTGGGTCGCAGGTAAAGTTGAGTTGCAGGGTATGGCCGCAGATGTCGTTGGCGGAGTCAAAGCCGAGGTAAAAGGTATCGCCCAGTTTAGGGACGGGCTGGCCGAACGCGTAGAAGGTTTCCAGCCCCATGCGCGGGAAAAAGTTGCGGTTAAATTCGCCTTCCTTGCGGATGTGGGCAAGCCGGGGCGAGGTCATCGTCATTTCGCGTGTGGTGGTGAAGATGGTTTCTTCTTCGCCCTGGTCGGCGCGCACTTCAAAGCCCTGCGGCACGGAGACGGTTTGGAAATCTTCGGCGTATTGGAGGGCGGTGGAGAGCCAGAAGGTCAGTTCGGTGCGCGCGCTGGAGGCGGGCATGCGCTGAAGGCCGAGCATTTCAAGGAACTTGATGTAATTTTTCTCCGGCACGCGGTTGAGACGGTAGGTCATTAACTCAGTCATCCAGGCGAATAGTTCGATGAGGGTGATGCCGGGGTCGCTCAGGTTGTATTCTGTCCATTCGGGACAGTAATTGACGATGCGTTTGCGGGCTTCGTCTACCAGGTCGCTTTGGAAGCGCAGGTCGTCCAGGTTGGGGGAGGGCAGGGTCATGGTTGGCTCCTGGGTTTAGATAATTTCTTGCTCGTCTTCGATGAAGAAGGGATAAACGATGCTGCGGGTATCGTGGGTGGCCTTGATGCTGTATTCGACCTCGGCCAGCAGCGCACCGGGAGTGCTGTCATCGTGGCTGACGTTGACACTGTGGACTTCGATACGCGGCTCCCACATACGCAGAGCCTGGTGGACATATTCCTGCATCAGGCTGGCGGTTCCGGCGGAGCGCGGCTCGAAGAGCAGTTCGTGGGCGCGGCATCCAAAAGTGGGGCGCATGACACGTTCGCCAGGGCGGGTGCCGAGGATGATACGGATGGACTGTTCGATGTCCTCCGCGCCTGTCACGAGTTTGACCTGTCCGCGCGCATCAGTGCGCAGTGGAAAGTTCAGTCCGGTGCCTAAAAATGTGCGTGAGTTTTGCGACATAAATCTCTCCAAATCAGGGGCCAATCATGACAGTCATACAACCCATTACAATCGAATCGGGCGGGCCGGTACAAGTTGCCATATCGCCGACGCGGGCGGCGGGCAATCCGCCAATCAAGACGGTTGGGCTGCCAGGTGGCAGGATTGGGCCGCCGACGTGTGGAATGGGCGGCACCCCGGGGGTTTGCATGGGGCAGGCGTGCATATCACTTACGCGGGCGGCGGCCATTCCGCCAATCAGGACGGTTGCAAACCCGGCGGTAATCGTTCCACCGTGAGCGGTGCTATCTCCCATACGAGCGGCTGGGGGCATTGTGCTTCACCTTTCTAATTAATCTTGACCAGGCCGCCCTGGATTTCGACCATGGCGCTGCCTTTGACGGCGGTTTGCGCGCCCTGGATGTTGGTCTGAGCCTGGCCTTGAATATCCACCTTTGTGCCTTTCATGGCGGCTCCGGCGGCCTGCAATTCAATTTGCGATGATGTAACCTTGAATAGGCCTTTGGTACTGCTCTCGATGGAAAAATCCATCTTGCTCTTGATGCTCATTTTGCCGCCAACATCGATGGTCAGGTCGCCCTGCACTTTGATATCCATCGAATTTTTGACCGAATCAATCAGGATGCTGTTTTTGCCGGTTTTATCCTGGATGGTGATTTTTTCCTGGCCCTGGGTGTCGTCCAGCACAATGACATGGCCGGTGCGCGAGCGCATGATGCGCTGGTTGACCTTGTTGGCGGCAACAGCCATCCCAGCCGGGGCTTTGGGCGGCTTGTCCTTTTTGTTCCACAATGCGCCGACGACATAGGGAGCGCTGGGGTCGCCCTGCTCGAAGGCGACCAGCACTTCGTCGTTTATTTCCGGGATGAAGAATAAACCGCGTTCCGGCCCGGCCCCGGGCATGGCCAGCCGTGCCCAGGCGCTATCAAGGCTATCGTCCGGCATCCACGGAAATTTGACGCGCACCCGCCCCAGCATTTCGGGGTCGGTGTTGTTGGTGACAACTGCGGGCATGACGCCATACAGTTTGCTGGCTTCATGTTCCTTGCCGAGCAGCAGGCTGCGGATGGTGTACGGGTTGCGCCCGGAGACCTGGAATTGGACTGTATAACGTCCGTTTCGGTAAAGATGGCGGGCATCGGTGGCAAAATATTTGCCCGAAAAACGCGCGCCGACGTTGGTAATGGCCATGACTGTCCCGGCCACCAGGTTGGGTGAGCCGCCCTGCACTTCGCCGCTGGCACGCACAAAGGAACTTTCGTGCTCGGCGAAACGCGCTTTGGCCATGGCGCTGGCAATTGCCGGGGTTCCTGCGCCAGGATTAATCACGTTGTCTTCTGGCTGCCCCATGAAGGCGACTGCGATTTGTTTACTGCCGGGAATGACCGCCCCGGGAATGGTTGCGACGGTGTTGCTCACGTGACTGCTGGCCGAGCCTTTAACGCTCATTTTTTTATTGCCATCCCAATTGCTTGCGCCCACTTTACTGATTGCGCCCAGAGAGACGATGCGCGGCTCAAACCGTGAAAGGTCGGTTTGCCAGCTAAGCGAGACCGGTTTTCCACGTTGTTTGCCGGCAGGTTCAAAGTGCAAGGCGCGTCCATCAACATAGACCTGATAGCCAATCAACTGGGCACGCGACCATAAGAAATCCCAGTCGCTCTGGTTGTATTGCAAAACATAGTGATACATCAACCCGCCCAGGCCGCTCATATCAACTTTTGGAATCAGCCCATATTCCGCGGCGATTTTGCTGACAATTTGCATATCGGTCAGGGTGGGGGCAATCGGGTTGCCGTCGCCAAAGGTGCGGGTCTTCTTGCCCATTGTCAGGCGATGGCCGAGGTCGTAGCCGCGAATGCGCAGTTGGGCGTGTCCGCTCTCGGAAAAAATTGGTTCAATGGCGGTGATTTCACCCTTGAAGATGGTGTTGGAGATGGGTAATTGCGTTTGATGGTCGCTAATTTTGGCCGAGATTTCGACCCCGGCGCCCAGGCGGTACATCAAGGCATTGTCAATATAGGGGAAAATGCCGGGAATATCCGGTTTTTCCTGGATGGTGATGCTGAACATGCTGGGCATAAACGCGCTGGTATCTACGATGACTTCGACGGTATCGCCGAACAACGCCGGATTGGGAAGTTGGTCTATTTTGACTGAAAATTCTGGATTCATAGTCGCTATTTTTCTTGGGGAATGACGAGCAGTTGACCATCAGAGAGCGTAAAGGGGTCGTCCATACGGTTGGCTTCGGCCAGCAATCGCCAGTAGCGCGCATCGCCGTATTCTTCATGGGCAATCTGGTCAAGCCGCTGGCCGGAGGTGACGCGGCGGGTTTTGCGCGAGTCAGTGCGGCTGGTGGGATTTTGGGCAGGCATGATGTCGTCCATGAAGTCTTGCTGTTTGAACGAAACATCGGCTTTGGCGCGTATTGGCAGACCGTCGGACGAGAACATGGTGTAGGAAATTTCCACCTTCTCGACCACGGCCATAAAAAGGGTAATCTTTCCCCAGACGAAGGTGACAATAGGCGGGCTGGAGAAAGGCACGAGGAACATTGATTTTCCTGCGCCGCGCAGGGTCAGGCTGAGCAATTGGTTGGTCAATTCGCGCACGTCTTTGGGGTCTGTTACGTTGGGAGACGATTCGAAAGAGTAACTATCAAAAAAAAGTGAAAGGCTGTAAGTGGCCGCCTGGCCGCCTGCAAATTGCAGCCAGGGGGCATTGAAACTGGGCGAAGTTTCGCCTTCCCAGGAAGTTTCTTTGGAAATGGTCAATTCCGACGGGTTGAACTGGCATTCGATTTCACCGCTGATGGGGGGGATGATGGATTGCCACTTTAATTTTGCTTTTTCCATAAAATTTACCTCGTTATCGCAAATAGCCTGCCGAGCGTTCCGATTCGATTTCAATCAGACGTTTGACGATAGGCAGGACTTCTTCCGCAATCTTGTCCAAATCCAGGGCGGAACCTGCTTGTGAACTTTCACCGCTCCCAGCATTCGACCCTTTTCCTGATGCCGATGCGGGTGGGCTGTGTTCGTCCCAAAGCCGCTGGACGACATTTTGCCTCACAGTCTTGACGGGAGCAGGGGCTATTTCGGGCAGGCTGGTGGGCTGCTGTGCCGTCTCGGCTGCCGGGGGTTGTTGGAGCGGGGGCGGCGTGGACTGGGATATCATTGCAGGGGCGGGTTGCGGCAGGTGGGCAACCGGCATGGGGATTGTCGCCAGGGCAGGTTGGGCATTCTGGGGCTGCGCATAGGATAAAGAAGGCTTCGTTCTGCTAACCGGCAAATTCTCATCAGCCTGCGGGGATGCCGGTTTTGTTTCGGGACGAGGCGACTCGAGCGTGCGCTGAATCAGCGGGAGGAAGGGCTTGAGCATCTCTGGCTGGACAACCGGCTTGATGCTTTTGGCGTCCAGGGTGCGCACTTGTTTGGGTGCTTCACGCCGGTATTGGATGGCGGGCATGTCGAGGGAGGTGAGGGCCGCCCGATTGGTCTGTTCGGGTGATTCAAGCGGCGGTGCGGGACGCGAATCATCGCTCGGGCCGGATTCCGGCCTGCGGACTGGCGGCGTGGGCAGCGTGGGCGGCGTGGGGACTTTATCGGGTTGGCGCTGCAGGATGGGCGGGCTTACTCCGCTGATTGGGGGTTGGGAGGCTGCCTGCCTGCGCGGTTCGGCGCGGGTAATGGCCGGCTGTGAACGCGGCCTAGTGGAGGTTGCTTTGGCTTGTGGCAAAGACCGGTCGGGTGTTTGCGTTGCAGATGGGCCCGGGCGGAGTGTGGGCCGGGCGCGCGGCAGGGATTTTTCACGCAGGGGCATTTTTTCAGCAAAGGGCGCTTCTGGGGCAATGCCCTTGCTTTGAGAAAAGGACAGCCGGGGCAAAGCCGCTCTCTCATCGGTGTCGGATGCCTGGGGTGGGGGCGCTGGCAGTGGTTTTGCCGCAGGCGCGGGCGGCTGCGGGATTTGTGTTGGGGCCGGTTTCTCCGGCGTGGTAGCGGTCTTTGCCTGGGGAGAATCAGGTGTTTCAGGTTTTGTGGGTGTTGCACTGGCCCGGGCTTCTTTGCCAGGTGGTTTGGGCTCTCGGGGCAAAGGCGGAACATCGACCTGGGTTGTCTCGGTTGGCAGTTTGGGAAGGCGAGATGCTTCTGAAACGGGGGCGGGGAGTTCGGGAGTCTGAACGGGGGGCTTCGGTTTCGTTTTTGGCTGGGATGCTGAACGTTCCGGCGCAAGAGGCAGGTCGGTGCTTTGTTCTGCCTGTCGGCGGATTGTATCGTTGGGTGCGCTTTCTGCGGTGGGTGGCGAATCCTGATTGGGCAAATCCTCCGCAGGCACGGCAGTTGGTTTTTGGTGGATTTCTTCGATGCGCGCATAGCGGCGTACGGATGGGTCGTTGGGGCGGGGCGGGGTGCGTACCGGAGTCTTTGGTTTCGTGGCCGCGCGGGCTTGAATCTGTTCTTTGAATGATTCTATGCTCTGCCCCGGTCTGGGGACGGTTGGCATACGCTGGATGACAGTTCCGGCCCGCATGATACCTGTTTCTTGTGTTGGTATTCTTGCATCTGGGGCTGCTGGCTCGCCTGCAGGCAACGCTTGTTCCACTTCAGACCAAATACTGTCTTTTTGTGCGCTGGCAGATTTGATATGCAGCAGGCTGGCCGGGTCGGCAAATTTGGCAGGGATTTCCATACCAATCAGGTTAATTTTTTCTGGGGAGAAGTTGCCGAGGCGTTCTCCTCTCAAAAAACGCATGTTTTGGGCGATTTGGCTGTATTTTTGAGCGCCCCAGGCGTTTAACCCAGAAGCAACCGGGTTATGCTGGCCGGTGGAGTCTTTTATACCGGGAGTTAGCATACGCCGGGTTTTTCCCTGGTGTAATTGCAGCCTTTGAATTAGTGGGGCGGGATGTGCCATCGTTTAATTGGTCTTTTTTGGTTTGAACACGTTTTGGCCGAGTGTGAAATAATCGAATGTGAGTTCAAGGCTTTCCATTACAATTTTTTCAGAATCGTCTATCGACAGGTCTGAAATTTTCCAGCTAACCGGGAAGGCGTTGAAAAAGTTCCAGGTTTTGGCTACTTCCCATATTTCTTCATCCGCGCCGCCGCTGTAATTGGGGTTGGGACGGCGCTGGATGAGGTCGAAGTCTTTTTTGTGAACATATCCGCCTATGGCCCCTTCCATCATCCATTTCCAGAAAAAATCGGAAGAAGTCAGCCCGGATTCGAAGGTGACATGTTCGTAGGAGACCTGGCCGGGGAATTCGTGGGTGGCGTCGTTTTTTCCGCCTTCGGTCAGGGGAACAACTTCTCGTTGGATGGTCATACCGGAAAGCGACTGGAACAGGGCGACGACTTCGCCGTCCATCACAATCGAAAATTGATAAATTGGTATGGGGTATTCTTCAATGTCTCTAAGCGGGGCAATAGGCTCTTTTTTTAATTCTGCGGGTTTGGTTGTGTTTTGCAGCAATCCCATATTTACCTGCCTGGTGGTAATTTTCCGAATCTTTCGGTTTCTATCTCAATTTCACGGCGCAACAAGACGATAATCTTTTCGGCCAATGCTTCCATGTCAATGTCTTGTTCGGGAGCATTGACCAGCCCGGTGTTTTCATTGGTTGGGGAACTGTTGGTTTCAGTCATTTACTCAACTTCCCTGATTAAGGCGTTTGTTGATGCTGGCGATTTCGCGTACCCACTGACGGCGAAAACGATGCTCGAGATTGAGTATCGACTCCGGTTGCCAGTGGAAGTAATAGGCGATGTAGGCTACCTCCTGGTAGAGCTGTTCCCGGGGGTAGCCTAAGACACCCCCCCCAGTGTAGCCAAATCTACCTCGAAGGGTTTTTCACAGTGCGGACAGTTGAATTCGCGGCGGGTATGTCCGCTTTCGTTAATTTGGCGGTAGAACTCTTGCAGGTAGGTCAGGTCGGCGGCGAACAGGTTTTCGACGACGCCGGTGTTGACCCCACGCAAACTGCCCAGGCTGGTAATGACGCGTGCCAGCAGGACGATGACGATATAGGCTTCGTTATTCTGGACGCGCATGTCGTTCAGGACAGTGATTTCATCCATTGCAGTTGCCAGGCGCATGCTGCCGGTTTTGTGCAGGTTGCCTTCCTTATCGACATAGCCCATGGGAAGTTCAAATTCAAATTCGGTTTTCAGGGTCATTTTCTATCCTTTGCGCGCATGATTGATACTTTTTGCGGGATTGGCTCTCCGCTATTCGAATATAATCTCAATGCTTTCTGCTTGTAATGTTAGTTCAAAGTCAGTATAGTAGGCTTCCTTGGACGCATTAAAACTAAATCCACTGATAGTGCTCGGAACTGCATTGTATAAATGCCACCAAACAAGCGATTCGCCCTCACCGTCAAACCAGCGTATCGAGTAGTTTTGGCGGACTGTTTTTAGTCTTCCCATGACTGCATCAACAAATCGGTTTTTCATTTCCTCGCTCAAACTGTCCATTGCGCGCAACAGCGTAATCTCTTTGAAAGATGTTTGCCCGGGCATGTATTTTGTGGTCACATTGCCTTTGTCGTCCATCACGTTGTAAGCGACCAGCGATATGGTTTGGTCGCCGCCGGTCATGCTGTCAAATTGGGCCAGCGGGTCATCGCTGCCCATTTCAAGCAACTCATAATATGATGCTGGATGTGGATAATATTTGCTCTCGTCTGACATAAATTTGTCTCCAACGATATTTAGTAGGTCACGAATATTTTGCAAGTAGCCCGATTTTTGGTGTGTGTAGCGGGCGTACGCCCGCTACACACACCAAAAATCGGAATTTCTTCCAACTTTCGTGAAGTACTGATATTGGATTAGTAAAGAGAATTGTGCCAATAGTAGAAACATTCCCAGGGAGAAAGCCTTGAAATGAGCCGTTCTTGCTCAAATCAAGACTTTCTCCTTAGGGTTTGTTTGCGAACTAACTGACGCGCTCCACGCCCTCGTGGACGATGGTCACGTCTTCAAGCATATAGTTGGTCGAACCGGCATCCATTTCAGGGCCGACGACTTTGCTGGGCCAGGCGTTCTCGAAGTTCCAGCGCGCGATTTCGGTGTTGTCTTGCGAATAAGCAACAATGGAGCAGTTGGTGCGGGCATCGTCAATCTTGCCTTCGACGACCTGTTGCCGCCACTGCCAGATGTCCATGCTGCTGGTGACGCCGCGCTTGAGGGAGACAGGTGTCCAACTCAAGCGTCCCGGAATCTGGCGGATGATGGTTTCGCCACTTTCAGAGTTCACAACTTTCTGCTGGATAACTTCGGTTTCCGAGCCGATTCCGCCGACCTGGGTGAAGAATCCGCTTAGTTTGCCTTCGATTTCCAGGCCAAACTTAAATGCAACAAGAGGGTCTTCTCGCTCTGCCATAGGTTAATCTCCTTATTTATCTTTTATTCCGAACCAGGGCCAGCCCACTGGCTGATGCGGAAGATGACGAATTCAGCGGGTTTGACGGGCGAAAGGCCGATTTCGATGACCAGGCGTCCCAGGTCGCGTGATTCGGGCGGGTTGAGTTCGTCGTCACACTTGACATAGAAGGCTTCAGACGGGGCCGAGCCAAACAATGCGCCATCGCGCCAAACCATGCGCAGGAAGGCCGAGACATCACGGCTGACACGCGCCCACAGTTTGCGGTTGTTGGGTTCAAAGACGACCCACTGGGTGCCGCCTTCAATCGATTTCTCGACATAGTTGAACAGGCGGCGGACGTTGATGTAGCGCCAGGCCGGGTCACTTGAAAGGGTGCGCGCGCCCCAAACGCGGATGCCGCGCCCCGGAAAGGAGCGGACGCAGTTGACACCAATCGGGTTGAGTGTGTCCTGCTCGCCTTTCGTCACCTGGTAGGCCAAGCCGACAGCGCCTTGCAGGACTTCATTGGCCGGGGCTTTGTGCACGCCGCGCGTGTTGTCGTTGCGCGCCCACAGGCCGGCAACATGGCCGGAAGAAGGCATATTGACCATTTGCTCAGTGGCGGGGTCCATGACTTTAATCCAGGGATAGTACATGGCAGCATAACTGGAGTCGAATCCGGCGATGTCCATGCGCCATTTTTTGACTTCCTGCGGAGACAGGTCGGGCGGGGCATCCAGGATGGCAACCCGGTCGCCCATGCGCTCGCAGTGGCTAATCATCATTGACTGCACGGCTTTGACCATGTCCAGGCTGAGTTTTTCGCCGGGCATGGTGGTCATCAGGTCTGGCACGACCAGCATGGTGACATCGTCCAACACTTCCAGCCCCTCGACGCCTTTGCGCTCGCTGACATCGCCGCGGAAATCGCTGGCGGTGGGCGCTTCGAGCAGTTTCTTCTCAATCATCAGGGGTTGTTCCTGCTCGCGCGGCATGGCCTTGTCGAGGGACGTTTCTGCCAGTTCGAGAACGACGAACTTGGGCGGCTTGTTGTTCTTGAAGGCCAGCACGGTTTTCTTTTTACCTTCGAGAACGGCGGTTTCGAGTTTGACACCCGTCAGGGTTTCAAGATTTTTCCAGCCGCCGGAGGGCGTTTCGCGCTCGACGTGCAGGCTGAAGGAATGGTCGTCGCCGCTTTCGGGTGCGGATTCGGGGGCTGCATCTTCGCCTTCCCCGCCGCCTTTTTTGCCGGACGGAGCCGGAGCGGGCAGGGCCAGGTCGCCGACGCGCACACGCAGTTTCATCCCCTCGACGCCGGCCTGGCGGGCGCGGACGGTCAGGGCTGGTTTACCCTGGGCATTGACCAGGGTGGCTTCAGCCTTGGGGAAGTTGCGCACGCTAACTACGTAACAGCGCGAGCCGCCGTTGTTAAAATATCCATAGACGGATTGCGGCAGGTTAACCCCGGCGACAAAGCCGCCGAAGCGTTCGACAAATTGCGTCCAGTTGGTGACCAGTTGCGGGCGGTTGAGCAGGTTTTCGACGACCAGTTCGCCGTCCACTTCGCGCGCCATTTCGGCTTTTTCGGTAAAACCGACAAAAGCCGCCATTGCTGTGCCGACACCTTCAATCGGTTTTGGCCCTCGGTCTACTTCTTCAACATAAACGCCGGGTGATAAATATTCAGGCATGGGTTCCTCCGTGGCATAAGGGTTGGGTTGGTTTGTGAATAAAAACAGAAGAGATGATGAAGATTATTCAGTGTCGCTCCTTTCCATGTTCTTCAGGGCAACACCAGGCTAGACCTGAATGTCGTAATCTTTGCCTGGAACAGTGATTTTTTGCCGCTTGATGACTTTTTTGTTGAACAGGATATCGAGGTGGTAATCACCTTCAGCCAGCCCGGACAGGGAAAACCTGCCCGCTTCCAAAACTTCGACCGGCTGCTGCTTTTCCACCAGGATGAGTGAAAGGGTGGAGATGTCGTACTTCTGGCTCTTCAGGGCGCCAGAGACCACCCAATACTTTTTAGAGAGTTTTTTTGTGACCGTGATGGTGTCTGCCGGTTTGCCAATGCCGCTGTCTTGCATAAAACGCATTTCACGGCTGCGAACCTGGGTAAAGGTCAACGGTTTGTACGGGTCAACCGAGATGGTAATGGTAATAACCACTCCGGCGCGCATTTCGTTGTCGAGAACGCCCCAGATTTCGGTGAACTTGTCCACCGGCCCGGCTTCGGGCGGAAAGGTTGCCACTTCAAGCGGACAGGGGTGCGGCTGGGCCTTGAGACCTTCAGTAAATAAGTCGGTTGGCAAGAAAGGGTTGCGCAAAAAACCCATTAGCCCACTAGAGAGCAACAGATGTTCATCTTCGGCTTCTTTGACCCAGGCGGTCATCAGGTAGCGCAAATCCATTCGTACCGGGTTGCGGCGCACTTCTGAGGTGCCATCGGGGCGGTTGACCGTCGAATACTGCTCAGAACCACGCAGGCGCAGATTTTCTCGGAGATCAAACAAGAATAGATTGAGGGTGGGCTTGCTCAAGCGCGCAGACCACTCGCGCCTGGGTTGGTCGAACTGGATATCGACCTCGTTGCCCTTAATTTCGATTTCGCGGATGAGCATTTTCCGCAGGACTTCGTCCACATCTGCAATCACAGCAGGGTTTCTCCTTTGACCGGTTTAGGCGGTTTTCTTCAGCCCGGCTAGTTCTTCTTTGAGTTTTTTGTTTTCCTGCAAGACTTCGGAATATTGTTCCATGATGGCGCCAATACCGCCTCCACCGCCGCCAGGGCTGCCGGAACCGCCCATGTTATTCACTATGTTCACGCTGGGTTTGGCGTCATCTTTATCATCGTCCTTGTCATCACTTTTAGTACCCAGGAAGTGGTCAACACCCTCATTAAGTTTGCCTTTGGCAAACCCCAGGGCTTTGCCTCCGGCCCACTTCCCGGCAGAGAGCAGGCCGCTGCCCATCTTCTTGCCGGCAGATTTAAAGAAGCCCTTGGCCTTCTCGCCTTTGGTTTTCTCGCGTTCTGACTTCCATTTCTCGTAGGCTTCATCGTCGCCGCTCTTGGCCGCTTCTTCCAAGGCACCGCTGCGCTCTTTTTTTGCGGCCTTGAAGTCTTTCTTGCTAAAAGCGCCTTTGTGCAAACCTTCTAATTTGGATTTAGCACCTTCGATTTCTTCTTTGCTGGCCTTGGGGTCTCTTAGTGTCTTCATCAGTTTAAGCCGTTGTCCAGGGACCGTCTTTTCAAATTTTGTGTTTTCATCTTTTGCTTTCTCAGTTTGCGCCTGTTTTTCCTTTGGAATAGATTCTGCTTCCGCTTCTAGATTTTTTTGTTGCCGCTTTTCTATATCTTCAAAACCTACTTTGTTTAGATTTGGCTTTCCTTTTGATAATTCATTATTTAGCTTGAATTTTTTCTTACGAACTTGATGTGAACCTGGCAGGGATGAATGTGTGTCCTTCTCTGGGTCATGCATTGCTTTTTGGGCTACTTTTTTTTGCGTTCGTTTATAGCCCATTCCTTCGGACTCTTTATCATCAACTTTTTTCCAATTGCCCTTATCATCCTGTTCCCATTTTCTCTGGATGACATTCCCGGCATCTGGCTGCATCTGCAATTCTTCTTCCTCGACGCCCTGCATCATCAACTCCGGCGCATCTTCCGGCATCTCCTCGACATCTGAATCTGACTGCATCTGCAGTTCTTCTTCTTCCTCTTGCTGCATCATCAACTCGTCTTCTTCGCCCTCGCGCTGGACTGCCCCAGCCGGGGCAGCGCCTATCGAGGCGGCGTGTTTCTTGCCGATGCGGTCGGCTTCTTTTTCGTGGGCAGTATCGGGCGCGCCGAGTTTTAGCGCGCCGCTGGCACTGCTCCTGCCGCCTTGCTGGACGACGTGGGTCAGTTCATGGATGATGGTTTCGCGCCCTGCGCTCGAACCGGGCGCAAAGACGCCATTCTTGAAGAAAATGTCCTTGCCGATGGTAAAAGCGCGCGCGCTGATGGTTCGGCTCAATTTGTCAGCGGATTCATCGGTGTGAATGCGCACATCCTTGAAGTTGCGCCCCAGTTTCTTGGAGGCTTCTTTTTGGATGTTTTCCGGCAGTGGAGTGCCGCCGCCGCGTTTTTGCTGGATTTGCTCGTTCAGGTCTTGACGTAGATTGCCCTGATTGTCCGTCAGCCCTTTGCGGCGGTCATCTTTATCCAGCGCGCGCTGGACGACCTGGTTGCCAACCGTCTGTTGCGCCGCCAATACATCTTCACTGCGCATGGTCTCAGGCGATTCGAGCATTTGAGCCGGATTAAAAGGTTTGCGCTGCGGCTGCTGGGGTTTGTTGGCCTTTGCGAC
>JAWOIR010000467.1:0-3026 GCA_046484545.1 Anaerolineales bacterium | reverse complement strand
CCCGGAAAGCGCCATGATTGCCCGTAGTATGGGCGCAATTCCGGCGCGTTTGCTGGGCATCGAGGGCCGCGTGCGGGGGGAGCATTCGCTCAACTCGTTTACTGCGCTTGGCCCGCTGGCCGATGAACTGATTGCCGCCCAGGGGCCGCTGAACGTCTATGGGCCTTACAAAATGGCTTATCGGCATCCGGCGGCTTTTGTCGTCCTGGCCGGGGTCGACCTGACCAGCGCCACACCCGTCCATTTTGCCGAGGAACGCGCCGGGCGGCGTTTGTTTCGGCGTTGGGCCAGGCATGTGAAATACGGCATTCAGGAAATCGAAGTTGGCAGCTGCTCGGACGGATTTAACAATCTGGCCGAATCGCTCACAGACATCGAGACCCGTGTTCGGGCCGGACAGAGCGACTGGCGGATTTACTCCTTGCGCAAGTTTGTGGACACTCTCGCAGCTGTGATTGCTGACAGTCCGTCCATCACCCACTGCGCCAACCCAGACTGCACCCGCTGCCGCGATTTTGTGCGCGGCGGGCCGATACTCAAGGACGAGATGACCGCCGCCGATGTGGTCGCGTTTATCGAACTGCTGCGAGGGCATGGTATCGAAGTCTGCCTGGACGGCGGCTGGGGTGTGGATGCGCTGCTCGGCTGGCAATCCCGCCCGCACGCCGACCTCGACATTGCCCTCGAGCATCGCCACGTCCCGACGGTGCGCGCCCTGCTCGAAGCGCGCGGTTACCGCGATGTGCCCCGTGACGATACCCGCGACTGCAATTTTGTGCTGGGTGATGAGATGGGGCGTTTGGTCGATTTCCACACCTACACCTTTGACGAAAACGGAAAACTGACCTTCGGCCTGGATTACCCACCCGAATCGCTGACCGGCTCTGGCACGGTGAACGGCCTCCCGGTGCGCTGCATCACCCCGGAATGGATGGTCAAATTCCACAGCGGCTACCCGCTCGATGAGGGCGATTATCATGATGTGCGTTTGTTGTGTGAAAAGTTTGAAATTCCCCTGCCGGAGGAGTACCGGCGGTTTGTGGATGAAGAAGATAAAGGAGAAAAGAGATGAGAAAGATTTCTGTGTTTTTACTGGTGATGATGTTCCTGCTGGTCTCCTGCGATGTATTGGAAGATTGGGACGATGAAGATTCAGAAGCATACCCGGCCCCGGCCCAGGATTCAGGCCTGAGCGTGGAATCGGACGAAATGGCCGAGGCTGAATCCAGCCCCGGCGGCGTGGTATCCGGCCCAGTGTCCACGCAGGTGGATGGGTTGATGTCCCAATTTGAAGATGGGCCTGGTGGGGCCGTGATGGTCATCCAGAATGGCGAAATTGTCCACCAAAACGGCTATGGCCTGGCAAATGTGGAGCAGGACATCCCGATTACGCCTGGGACGATTTTTCACCTGGGTTCGGTGGGCAAGCAGTTCACCGCGATGGGGGTTTTGATTCTGGTCGAGCAGGGGCAGGTCGATTTGGATGAACCGATCAGCGCCTATATCCCTGAACTGGATTGGATGGATTCTGATGTCACGGTGCGCCGACTGCTGCATCATACCTCGGGTGTGATGGGGTACGACGATAGCGATGAAATTTACGATGCCTTGCTGGAAGCCTCGGAGACGCCGGGCAACGAGGATGTGATTCGGGCAATTTCGCAATCGCAGGAGATGCTTTCAGAGCCGGGTGCCGAGTTTTATTACAGCAATACCGGCTACGATTTGCTTGGGTCTTTGATTGAGCGTGTTTCAGGTCAGACTTACGCCCGGTTTATGGATGCCAATGTCTTTGCCCCGCTGGGCATGAAAAATACCTTTGCCCTGCCGAATGACCGGCGTTTTGGCGGCAACACCGCCGAGAGTTATGATGAAAACGGGCCGTACCAGGCGGATGCGCTGGACAACCTGAACGGTTCCGGCAGTATCTATTCGACGGTCGGCGATATGTATTTGTACGACCAGGCCCTTTACACAGAGAAACTTATCAGCCAGGCTTTGCTGGATGAGATGTTTACCTCGGGCGTACTGAATAATGGCAAAGAAACCGGCTATGGGTTTGGTTTTGATGTGACAACCCATGCAGGCTATAACTATGTCGGGCATCAAGGCAATTGGTTGGGTTTTGATGCTTACTATTTGCGTTTCCCCGAAGAAAAACTGTCTGTTGTTGTGCTGCTCAACCTGGATTATGCCGAACAGGATTCGGAAAAAATTGCTTTCGCGGTTGCCGATTTATATTTGCGTTAAATTTATAGCCCGCATTACCAAGCGGCCTTGTTCACGGCGAACAGGCATTGCAAAGTTGAAGTGGTCGAGGGCGGTGCTGTGTTCCATGTCTTCGGGAGGAAATTGGGGCAGGTCACGGTTAAAGAACAGGCTGGCTTCGTGGCTGGTTCGGACTCGCTCCAGGTAGGGAGACGGGTTTGGCTGATGGTTGAGCAGCAGTTCGCGCAGGTATTCTGCACAGGCCAGGTCTTCGTCGCCGCGTCCGTTTTCGTTCAGGCCGGTCGAGACGAAGGTGATTTGTTGGGCGTTAATGTGACGCAGGTAGGTTGCTGTCGCGCCAGCGACCACAAAGCTGGCGGCCAGCAGGGTTTCGGCGTTGCGGCTGCGAATGATTCCCTGCACCCCGGCGCTGGTGCGCTGGATGAGGGTGCGTCCGTGCAGGTTATTGGCTTCCAGTATTTGTTTGGGCGAGTTGCCCAGGTCAAATCCGGGAAAGGGCATTCCGTTAATCTCGCCAACAGCCAGCGACCCTGGAATCTCATCGCGCAGGGCCAGTGCTTCGGGCGGCTCTCTGACCGGGAGAATGCGTTCAACGCCCTGCCCGAAGGCATAGGCGGCAGTTGAAAAGGCGCGCAGTACGTCAATGACCACCACGACACCGTTGGCCTGGTGGCAATCCGCAAGGCTGGCAAAATGAAATTTCAGGGACTGTGACATACGCTCATCTGCTCATAAACCTGTTTGAAACTCTCCTCGTCCGAAAGCACAATCAGGGTGTCGCCGCCCAATAGGACTGT
>JAWOIR010000415.1:0-2653 GCA_046484545.1 Anaerolineales bacterium | reverse complement strand
CTCGTCCGAATCCCAGGCAGCTGCTGACAAAGTCTCTCTCGAAGTCCAGGAAATCCGCTCGCGTGAACTGGCCCGCCAGCGCGGCTGGGTCGAGACCGCCGGTCCGTACACCATCCCCGGCGAAAGCCGCACCCGCTACGCCAACCTGAGCCATGCCGAAGCCGCTATGCCGGACTTGAAACGCATGCTCGACGACGCCCACGATCACGTTTTCGATGTCCTGGTGCTTTACGATTACGACCGCCTGCGCGACCTGCTGGGCATGGTCTCGAAAACCCTGTCGCACTACAAGGTACAGTTGTTCGCCGTCAACATGCCGGTTGAGCCTGTGCCGCCGGCGGAATACAACCCCTACAAAAACGACATGGCCGCCATGATGGAAGCCTTCGCCATGATGAAGCAGAAGGCCCAAACCAACGACCTGCGCCGTAAATACCAGGAAGCCATGCCCAATCGTGCCGCTGTGCGCGGCCTGCCTGTAAAAACCCCCTTTGGCTATGATCCGGCCCCCAATAGCAAGGTGCCGCCTGAAATTAATAAAGACCACGCAAAGCATCTTTTGCACGTTAAAGACATGGTCTTGTCAGGTAAATCGCTCAAAGAATGCGCCGAATATATGGCTTCGTCCGGGGTGGCGCCACAAGGGAAAGCCTGGTATCGCCAGACCATCAAGCAAATGCTGACCAATCCTTTTTACGCCGGCAAGATTCGGTGGGGGGCCACCCGCTCAGAACTGGACCCGCGCACCGGCCAAGTCAAACGCAATCGCAAGGTCGACCCCGATACCATCGTCTGGGGAGAGGGCCGGCACGAGCCGCTCTGGGATGAAGCTACCCACGAGGCTATTCAGCGGGAACTCGGCAAGCGGAGCAATACCTACAAAGGCAAAACCGCCCAGGCTCTCAGCAACCTGCTTACCTGTGGGACTTGTGGCTTGCGCTTATGGGTTTTCTACAATAACCGCTACAAATCCGAACCGGTGATTGTCTGGCGCTGCTCCTCGCGCGAGGAGCATGTCACCATATTCAACGATGACGCTTTGCGTAAACTGGCAGAAGCCATCGAGCACGACGTCAAGACGATGGCCGACTTGCCAGAAGAAATTGAAAACGAAGTCGAACAGGCCGCCAAGGCAGAACTCGATGACTTGAAAAGCCAGCGCGACCGCATGACCAACGCCTATTCCCTGGGCATCATTGCCATCGATGAATTCGGCAGGCACAAAGCGCCCCTCGATGAGAAAATTGCCGAACTGGAACTCACGGTGCGCGAATACATCCGCGCAGAGCGGGCTGCCAAAGACAAACGCATCATGCTGGAAATTATCAAGACCAACTTGCATGCCTTGCCTGTCTTCCTGGCCGGCAATGCCCAGGAAGTAAACTTCACCCTGCGAAAAATCCTCTCTGATATCACACTCCACGAAGATGGGGAGCTGGAATTGATCTGGCTTTAAGTTTTTTTATTTGCTAGAGCCGTTAATTACTGTGCCAACGGATTAATCAGAAACTCCCACCGCAAGGTGGAGTTTTTCGTTTTCGGAGTATCGGGGAGATTTTCCTTACTCATCCACCAATCTTTTTGCCGTGAATCGATCGGTAATCAGGATACTGACCCAATGTCCGCGAAATCAAGACCGCCCCGATTCTCGGCACCATGCTGGGCGAAGAGAACACCTACGGGGCGATGGCCGGACGCGCCGCCGCCGGGCCTGTCACCTATGCTCGCGTCAGCACCGACGACGTGAACGGCATCATCTGCCCTACATCGGCGAGGGCGAACTGGCGAACGAGCCGCTCGACACCTTCGGACACCGCGCTGTCATCCACACCCCTGGGTTGCAAGACTTGCTGGCTTACCTGGCAAGAACGGCTTCGAGCATCACGTCGCCATGACGATGAACCATGTTGCCCGGTTTTATCTGAAGCCTTTGAGACTTACATGGGTTGGGATGTGTATCATCACAAATAGAATTTTTTAAGATAAATCGGTTGACAAGCCGATTTATTTAGTATATACTAGTATATACTAGTATGGAAACCAGTATACACACCTGCGCATAAAGGTCATGTCATGAAAAATAACCTGCCGATTTACTCGCAACTCAAGGAACATATCATCCATCAAATTGCGGAAGGTGGTTTGAAGCCCGGCGACCAGATTCCTTCGCAGTATGAACTTTGTGAGCAATACCAGATGAGTCATATGACGGTGCGCAGGGCGTTGAATGAGTTACTGAAAGAAGGCATACTGCGTTCCATTCCTGGCAAAGGCACGTATGTCGCCAGCCCAACCCGTACGGCAGATAGCGGCGCGTTGGTTACATTCTCGGCTCAAATGTCGCATTTGGGTATAAAACCGGCCACCCGTGTACTTTCCCAGCAACTGATTCCGGCTTCGACCGTCCTGGCGCAAATCCTGGGTATTGAAATCGGACAGCCGGTGGTTTCGCTTTATCGCTTGCGTAGTGCGGATGGACATCCCCTTTCACTGACCCAATGCTATCTGCCTCTAACGTGGAAATAGCCGGACAGAACACCGACATCGAAATCACCGAGCCGGGCGGACCGGTCAGCGCCAAGAGCACCAACGGGCGCGTCCGGGTCACCGATGCCCCGGAGGGTGCAACAATCGAGACGATCAACGGTAATGT
>JAWOIR010000399.1:0-13587 GCA_046484545.1 Anaerolineales bacterium | reverse complement strand
CAAACGAGGGCAAAACCGGGATGATTTCGGCGTGGTGGGCGAGGTTGTAAAAAGAGTAGGTGGCGCGCAGAATATTGTTGATATAGACCGCGCTCAGATGAGCCTGGACGGCGTTAAAGCTGCGCATTCGGGTGCGGTAGGGCAGTTCAAAGCCCATCGCCAGGATGATGTTACAGCCTTCCTTAATCGCGACATCCACTGGCAGGGGATTGGAGACCGCGCCATCGGTCAGCAGGCGGCCATCCACTTCGTAGGGCGGGAAAATCATCGGGATAGCGATGCTGGCGCGAATGGCGTCCATTATGCGCCCGCTGGACATGATGTACGGTTCGCCGGTCATAAAATCGGTGGCGACAATCGAAAGCGGGAGTTTGGTCTGCTCGAAGGTGCGCTCGCCATAGACCGAGGCGATGCGTTCGGTGGCCGCGTCGGCGTCCACCAGGCCGGAGCGTTCGGTGAAACGCACTTCGCCGGTCATGGCGGCGCGCAGGTTAGTGACGTAGCCTGCCATCAGGTCTTCGGTCCACAGTTTGAGGGTGGCTTCTTCGGCGTAGGCAATTTCGTCGTTGAACGCAACGCAGTGGCGTAGAGCGAGCCGCCCGAACAGCCAACGACCATATCCAGTTGGATGCCTTCACGTTCCAGCACTTTCCACAGCCCGAGAGCGGCGGCGCACTTGACACTGCCCGAGCCAATCACTAATCCGATGCGGGGTTGTTCAGCCATAGTTATGCTTCCAGTAATTTGCGAATGTAGGGGAGTTGCTCTTCGGTGGCACGCTCACCCACTTCGATGACGTAGGGGATTTTGTCGGTATCGAACAGGTGAATGCGATGCTCAAACTCCGGCATGATGGGGATGATTTCGGAGTGGTGCGCGAGATTGTGAAAAGCAAAATTGGATTGCAGCAGATTGTTTGAGGTGATACTGCTGATTTCAAACGCGTAGCGCAAAATGGAGGAGACGCGCGTCTGGTACGGGCTTTCAAAGCCGATGGCGATAATCACATCAGCACCTTCACGAATAGCAACGCCGACCGGCAATGGGTCGGAAAGGTAGCCATCCACAAAGTAGCGTTCACCAATTTTGTGGGGCGCGAAAATATAGGGGATGGAAATGCTGGCGCGCAACGCATCCTGCAGGGAATACCGGCTGCCGTGCATGACCTCCTGCTCGCCATTGTAAAAATCGGTGGCGGTGATGTAAAGCGGGATTTTGGTATCGCCCAGGTGAACATCGCCAAAAGCCTGGCGTAGGCGACGCATAATCAGGGCGTCGTTGACCAACCCAAAGCGCTCGTTGAAAGGTCGCAAGCCGACCAACTGCAAGTAGGCGGACCAGTTGCGCCCGGCGGTGACTTCTTTCGTCCACAGGCGCAGGGTGGCGTCGGTGGCTTGCTGGGTGCTCCAGCCGAGGGCGATGCAGGCGGCGTAGATACTGCCGCCCGAACAACCGACGACCATATCCACATTAATGTTTTCGCGCTCGAGCACTTTCATCAACCCAAGCGCGGCGGCGCACTTGACACTGCCCGAGCCGATGACCAGGGCTACTTTTTTATCAGCCATTGTTTAGTTTCCACTCAAGGATGCGACCGCATCTTCAGCGGTATCGTGCATTTTGATAATGTTGGTGAAGCCGCTCAGTTTAAGGACTTTGAAGACATTCGGCTGAACTCCCGCCAAACGGAAGTCGCCGCCCTTTTGGCGAATCTCTTTTTGGACGGTGAGCAGGCAACGCAACCCGGCGCTGGAGGTGTAATCAACGCCGCTTAAATCCGCCACGAGCAGGGTCATGCCTTTTTTAAGTTCTGCCATAAAAGCGGCCAGCATTTGCTCGGAGGTGAGCGCGTCCACACTGCCGGTCACGGCGACGACGGTTACGCCGTTTTCAGTACGAGAAGTGATTTCCATTGTTCTATTCTCCTTTTTATGAGTTGAGCAGGGCTTCAATTTTGCCAAGCAAACGGGCAAATTCAACAGGTTTGGTATCGTAATCGGCACAACCGGCTTGCAAGGCTTTTTCACGGTCGCCAGACATGGCGTGGGCGGTCAGCGCAATGACCGGGATATGCGCGCTCTCAGGATTGGCCTTGACGAGCCGGGTGGCTTCCCAGCCGTCCACTTCGGGCAGGCTCATGTCCATCAGGATTAAGTCCGGCTTTTGGCTGACCGCCATTTCGATACCTTCAGTGCCGGTGACAGCCAGAACGACTTCAAAACCCTTGCGTTCAAGCCGGCGCGAGAGCATGTCGCGGTTGAGTTCGTTGTCTTCTACTAATAAAATACGTGCCATCCAAAACTCCTTATTCGCTTGCCCCGAGAGGCAATGTAATCTCAAATGTTGAACCCTTTTCCACTTGACTGGTGACAACGATGTTGCCGCCCATCAGGCGGGCGAGTTGCTGGGCAGTCGCCAACCCCAGGCCAAGCCCTTCGCTCTTTTTGCGGGAGGTGCTTTCGGGGTTGGTAAAAGCCTGAAAAACGGAGGTTAATCTCTCAGCCGCAATGCCCGGGCCGGTATCACGCACTTTTATCGCGGCAAATCCGGCCTGCGCTTCCACATCCACTTCCACCTTGCCCTTTTGAGTAAAATGACAGGCATTGTGAAAAACATTGTAAATGACCTGGCGCGTTTTTACAGGGTCAGCATAAATTTTTAAACCATCCGGCGGCAGGTTCAATTTGATTTGATTGCTGTTTTTGTCCGCCAGCGGGGCGAGTTGAACAAGTACATCCTCCACCATATCGCTCAGCGCAAAAATTTCCGGGCTGGGCTTAACCATTTTCGCTTCCAGCCGCGCCAGTTCCAAAATTTGGGTGATGATGTTTAACAGGTGTTTACCAGAGTGCTGAATTTTTTCCAAATCATCCTGATACAGGTCTTCGTGCGCGTTGGCCTGCACTTCTTCCTGCAAAAGTTCGCTGTAGCCAATGATGTGATTGAGCGGTGTGCGCAATTCATGACTCATCGAAGCCAGGAAGGCGGATTTGGCAAGGTTGGCGGATTCGGCGCTCTCTTTGGCTTTTTGCAAGTCGGTTGCCAATTTTTGGGGCGTGACATCTGAAGTGACCAGCACGCGACCGGTAATTTTTCCCGCGCCGTCTTTGATGGGCGAAATACGCACGTCAACATACCGGGTGCGGCTCCCCACCTGAAACGGAACTGCGGTGGCGTAGGCGTGCGTGACATCCTGAAAACGCTCAATGACATGCGGCCATTGCGAGAGCACGATAGCCGCATCAACGCCAATTAACTGGTTGGCTTGCGGATTTCCTTCGCGCAAAAACTTATCGGCAGATGGATTCAATTCCACAATTCGGTTACGCGCATCCAGCACCACCACGCCATCATTCATGCTTGCCAGCACCGCATCGCGCGCGGCGGGCATGATGTCGAGCAACTTGAAGCGATATAACGCCCATGAAATGGAAATCCCGGTGATGGTAAAGCCAAACGGCGTGGGGTCAAGCAACTTAATCGGAATCAACTCAAAAATAAACAGGGCATTGGCAATCCAGGGTGCAAAAACGCCCAGCGCCAGTGCCAGCCCCTGGCCAAAGTACAATCTCGAACGACCTGAACTGAGTGAGCGCAACAGCAAATATGCGCCAGCCACGAGGCAGAGATAAGAATACGTGGTATGCACCCAAAACCAGAATGCGCGGGCGCTGACAATACCGGTAATAACACCTTCAGTTTGCAGGCTGATTTCCGACCAAAACAAATTGTGCCATGAGTTTGTCCAAATAATCAGTGCGGTCAGGGTCGGCATGATTGAGAGCAAAATTCGCATCTTCCAGGTCAGGTGCAGCGCCCCGGTATAGCGCAGTGCAAAAAACACCCACAAGACCGGAATATAAACAACGGCAAGATAGGTAACCTGGTTAAGCAAGACTTTATATTCAAATACAGCGGTGTTAAGGCCCGCAGCATAGGAAAGCGACCAGAATGCCGCGGCAAACATCAATAGTGAAAATTCTGTACTGCCTGCCGCAGGGCGGCGCAGCCAACCAATAAAAGCCACCCCAAGCGATAATAAACCACTCAGACGCAGCGCAATCAAAATGGCTTCCAGTGAAATTTCACTCATGGTGCTTCTCCGCATTCAACCCTTTGCCAAGCAGGCGCAATTCTTTAAGCAACACATCCATTTCATAGGCCGATTTCTGCATCACCTTTTGCACATTCCCGTTCAAAATGGCACGCTCCTCGGCGCTCACATCGCGGGCAGTCAGTACCACAACCGGGATTTTGCCCCAATCTTGCTGGGTACGCATGACCATCACAAACTCAAAACCGTCCATTTCGGGCATCATCAGGTCGAGCAAAATCAGGTCGGGGCGCTGCTCGAACAACCGCTCCAAACCCACCTTGCCATTTTCCGCCGTATCCACAGCATAGCCTTCTTTGCTCAAAACCCGCTGTAACTGCTCGCGAATATTCGGCTCATCGTCAATCACCAGCACACGCGTTTCGCCCTGATTTTTGCGATAAGGCGCAACCATCCGCGCCACTTTGCGGCGGTCGACCGGCTTCATCAAGTAATCCGTTGCGCCAAGCGAAAAGCCCAGGTTACGATTCTCAATCATAGAGACAATTGCCACGGGAATATTCGCCAGTTCCGCATCGGCCTTTAACTCAGTCAGCACGTCCCAGCCATCCATGCCGGGCATCAGCACATCCAGCGTAATCAAATCCGGTTTAAGGCTGCGCGCCATCTCCAGCCCTTCCCTGCCCCCTGTTGCCAGGTGCACCACATAGCCTTCGCGCGCCAGGTGGCGCGCCATCATCTCACGAGCATGGGCATCATCGTCAATCACCAGCACCGTGCCAGCCGACTGCTCAACCGGCACAGGCTTGGGAATTTCTTCCAACTCAGGCTCACGCGCTTCGAGCGGCAGCCAAATCGTAAATTGCGAGCCTACACCCGGTTCACTTTCCACCGTAATACGCCCGCCCATCAACTGACAAAAACGCTGGGTGATGGTCAAACCCAAGCCGGTGCCGCCATATTTTCGGGTGGTGGATGCGTCGGCCTGCGTAAAAGGCTGGAACAGTTTTTGGATTTGCTCCTCGTTCATGCCAATGCCCGTATCCCGAACGCGGAACATTGCCCAGCCCGCGCCGGTATCGCCGCTTTCTCGAACTTTTTCCACATCCAAACTGACCACACCCCGGCTGGTAAATTTGCTGGCGTTACTCAGCAGGTTAAACAGCGCCTGACGCACTTTGGTCTGGTCGGTTTGCATACTTTGCAGGTCGGGGTCAATCTTGACATCGAAGCGATTGCCGTTTTTCTCCACCAGCGGCAGAATCATGCCACGCACTTCATCCACCAACGCAACCAAATCGACCTGCTCGATGAACAAATCCATCTTCCCAGCTTCAATTTTCGACAGGTCGAGAATGTCGTTGATGAGCGTCAGCAGGTGCTTGCCCGCCGCGCGGATTTTCTGCAAGTCGGGAGCCATGTCGTCGCGGCCTTCGTCTTCGGCGTCTTCCAACAAAATTTCGCTGTATCCAATAATGGCATTAAGCGGGGTGCGCAGTTCGTGACTCATATTCGCCAGGAAGGAACTCTTTGCCTGATTTGCGCTCTCCGCCGCATCGCGCGCTTTTGCCAGTTCGCTTTCGTAGGCTTTGCGCTCGGTAATGTCTTCCTGCACCGCGATAAAGTGCGTAATTTCATTCTCATCATTCAGCAACGCGGAAATAGAGGAAGACACCCAAAACGTATCGCCGTTTTTCTTGCGGTTGTGAAATTCGCCGCGCCATTCTTTGCCGCCGTTGATGGTTTCCCACATTTCGTAGTACGTCGTTTCGGACATATCGCCCGCCTTCAAAAAGCGCGGATTGTCGCCCAGCACTTCGGCGGCGACGTAGCCGGTCACCTGCTCAAATTTGGGGTTGACATATTCAATCGCCCCGGTGCGGTCGGTAATGGTGACAATCGTCGGGCTATTTTCCACTGCCTGCGAGAGTTTACGGATTTGGGCTTCGCGCGCCTGTTTTTCGGTAATATCGCGCACGATACCGCGAAAGCCAATCACCTTGCCTTTTTCATTTTCATTGACCGATGCCGAAGCCTCGAGTGTTTTGCGCGCGCCCGAAGGCGTGGTGATGGAATAAACGATATTTTTGCGTGGTTGGCGGTCTCTGAATAATTGATGATAGATGATGAAAAGTTGGCGGGCGCTTTCGGGCTCGGTAAAACTGGCAAAGTTTTTGCCAATCACTTCATCGTAAGGCATTTCGACAATTTCGAGGATGATGGGATTAACTTCCTTAAAGTCGCCCGCCAAATCCATCTCGTAATAACCTTCGCGAATATCTTCGAGAATGGTGCGATATTTTTCCTCGCTGGCACGCAGGGCATCTTCGGCCAGTTTGCGGCTGGTGACATCGCGCACCAGGCCGCGATAGCCAATCGGGTTGCCATTTTCATCACGCACCAGCGAGGCGCTGACTGCGCCGAACAGTTTGGAACCATCGTTGCGGGTAAATTCGAAATCTTCCTGCACAATGGTCTCGCCGGTTTTGTAGACCTTGTTAAACAGCAGGAGCAAGCGGCGGCCATTGTGTGTGTCCGCTAATTGGCGAAAAGAATTCCCCAGCAAAACAGAGCGAGAAAATAGCACGGCATTGGAAAAAGCATCGTTTACTTCGACAAAATTGCCCTGCATATCGACCTGGTAATAACCTTCTTTGATATCTTCCAGGATGGATTTGTATTTCTCTTCACTGCGGCGCAGGTCTGCTTCGGCGCGCTTGCGCTCACTGACATCGCGCAAAAAGATGACGTAGCCTGTCACCGCACCCTCTTGACTACGCAAAGTAGAAATGCGTGGCTCAAATGCGCCACGGGCAGTATCAAGGGTTAGTTTCCTCTCGCGAAAGGGGTCCATACCCTGACTTATGCCGTCCTGAAAGTCCCAGTCGGGAAAAAATTTGTCGAGATGCCAGCCAAGTATGTTTTTTAGTTGGGTATCCAAAATTCGTTCGGCAGCCGGGTTCAGGTCCACAATGCGCAGTTGGATGTCGAGCACAATCACGCCATCGCGCAAGTTTTCGATAATGGCATCCCGCGCGGCGGGGAGAACGTCCATCAGCCCATAACGGAAAACGCCAAAAGTGAGCGCCAACCCCGAAATTGTGAAACTGAGCGGGGTCAAATCGAGATTGGCAACCAACGCGAAGGCAGGCAGGGAAAGGATATTCGCCACCAGCGGGATAACTGTCGCGACAATCATTGCGCCGGTCTGGCCGCGCAAAACATTACTGGCGCGGAAAAAGCGAACGACAAGTGCCACCAAGCCCAGGCCCAAAAAGGCATAATTGGTTGCCATGTGAAGCAGGTAGCCAATCCCATTTTGGCGTTGCAGGGCGAGATAATTTTCAACACGCACTTGCTCGGCACTTGTCCAGAATTGATAATGAAGTTCGTTGGTCAATAGCAGGATAAAGGTCGGGGCAAGCAGGGCACACATCCCCATCACTACCCAGCGCAAGGAAAGGCGCGGCACGATGACATATTGCAAGATAAGCGCAATAAACGCCACGGTGAGCATATCGGTGCCGAGAAAGCGCGCTTTTGCCCAGAAAATTTGGGCGTCAATGTCCACCAGCGCCCAGCGCAAGGCGTCAGAAAAGGTCCAGATACTCATGCCTGTCAGGACCCATGCCAGCGGCAGGGCGGCTCGATTTTGACGGTGTTTCCAGGCATAAATTGCCAGGCTCAGGGTGACGATGCCCGACAAAAGCAGGGGGATGGTGTAAGGGTTGGTTTGAAAAATCATGTCAGTTTTTTGATGAGCGTGAGGGTGTTCCCCTTGAGGGTGGATTCATAGTTTACAGAATCCATCATGCTGAGGATAAGAAAAATGCCCACTCCGCCTACTTCTCGTTCTTCAAGGGGGGCATTGATATCAGGCACAGGGGCATCTCGTGAGTCAAAACTGCGGCCTGTATCATGTATTTGTAAACGAACTTCCGTTGGGCTGATTTCAATATCCAGGCCAATTTTGCCGATTGGCATGTCTTGGTAACCATGCTGAATGATATTGGCACAGGCTTCATCTGCCGACAGTTGCAAAGCAAAAGTGATTTCTTCGCTAATGCCATTGCTTCGACAAATCTCGGCAATAAAATCACGAAATACTGCAATATTTTCCAATGTTGCGATACGAGTCAAATTAGCCGATTTCAAGGTCGCTGCCTGCAAAGATTAGGGCTCTTTGGGAATTCCCGTGATAAGTCCCCGTATTTTGGGGTGTGAGCGTACTACGCACGCTCACACCCCAAAATACGGCCTTCTTTCCGGCAAATATCAGAGACCCAAGACCAGATAAATATCACATTATTTATCTATTATAACCGAGGTCGTATTCATAACAAAAAAATACCGACTCCCGCAGGTTTATTGGTACAATACCGGTCATATTAACTCACAAATGAATTTCAGGCTTTGCCGCGACCGATAGACGGGGTGACAAACTTTTACAACAAGCAAGCAATTGAGTCGAGAGAAATGAAAACACCTGAATCAAAATGAAAAATCGCAAGAGTCTGGTTGCCAGCGCACCGTTTTTTTACGGCTGGGTCATCATGGCCGCCGGGACGTTTGGCATCATCATGACCAGCCCCGGTCAGACCTATACAGTCTCCATCTTCATCGAATCCATCATCGCCGAACTGGGAATCAGCCGCTCGCTGGTCAGCACGCTTTACTCGGTCGGCACGCTGATTGGGAGTTTTGCCCTGCCCTTTTGGGGACGCCAAATCGACCGGCGCGGCTCGCGCACGATGGTGGTAATCATCTCGGTTTTGTTTGGATTGGCCTGCATCTTTATGGGATTTGTCCAAAATGCGCTTATGCTCGGGCTGGGATTTGTGCTCGTGCGCATGCTTGGACAGGGCAGCCTGGGGCTGGTCAGCCAGACGGTCATCAATCAGTGGTGGATGCGCAAGCGTGGTATGGTCACGGGAATTTCCGGCTTGTTGATGTCACTCCTGGGCATGGGCATCTTCCCGACCCTCGTCTATGCCCTGATTGCAGCCTTCGAGTGGCGCATGGCCTACATCCTGCTTGGGCTGGCGACCCTGACCCTGATGACTGCCGTCGGTTACATCTTCTTCCGCAACCGCCCCGAAGACTACCAACTCAAGCCCGACGGCACAATTGAAGAAGAGGACGCAGCCAAACTACAAGCCCTGCGCCTGGCCCCGGAATCTGAAAACTGGACGTTGGGTGAAGCCATACGCACCCGCGTTTTCTGGCTGCTGGTGGTTGGGCTGTCTTCCTTTGCCATGTTTTCGACCGGGTTATTTTTTCACCTGGTCAGCATTTTCAGCGACCGGGGGCTGGATGCGGCTGCGGCGGCTTCGGTCTACCTGCCGGTATCGCTCGCGGCGGCGGTGGCAACCCTGGTGACCGGCTTCCTGACCGACCGCGTCCCGCTGCGCTTCCTGCTGGCCTTTGCTTTATTGCTCCAGGCGGCTTCGCTGGTGATGGCCCAATTTATGCAAGGCGCAGTTGCCGCCTTCCTGTTCGGGGCCGTGATGGGCGCGACCAATGGCATGGCCCGCAACCTGGGAACGGTCAGTTGGCCCTCGTTTTTTGGGCGCGCGAACCTGGGCAGCATCTACGGTTTCACTGCCGCCGCCGGGGTGGTCGGGGCTGCGCTTGGGCCGATTCCCTTCGGCTTTGCGCGCGACATACTGGGGAGTTATGAAATGGCCTTGTTTGCCTCCGCCGCTATCAGTATACTGCTGGCCATTACCAGCCTATTTGTCAAGCCGCCAACAAAGGACTGAAATGGCTACGCCATTTATGGGATACTTTTACGCTTAACCAGACTGTGCTAACGTCTTACATCCACCTGATTGGGGGAAAGTTCGACATCCAGAAAAGGTTCAATTTTTTTCTGCCATATATTTCTAAACACTTCATTCCAGCCGCCCATGTCATCAACCGTGAACGTGTTGGCAATGCCAGGAAAGACTTGGCAAATTTCCCCGGTACCATACAAATAATAAGAAGCGAATATTTGTCGCGCTTCGTCGCTGATAAGAAACTCGAGGAAAGCCCCGGCAGCCTCGCGTTCGTTGCAGCTGATGTTACTGTCAATCAAAATTGCAACCGGCTGGGCAAAAACTGTTGTGGTCGGCACAACAATCTCAAGGTCGGCGCCCCTGTCAATAGCCAGGCGCGCATCCTGCTCACAGGTAACAAGCGCATCGCCCGCGCCCAACTCAAAAAGAGTCATCGCTGTTCGAGCCGATGGGGTCATCACGCGGACATTTCGCCAAATCCCCATCAATTTTTGTTCGGCAATTTGTGCATCCTGACTTTCAACAAAAGCGCTTCCATACTCAGCAAGCAAGGCCCATTGACCAAAACCAGAATCTGACGGGTCTGCATGGATGAGATTCAAGTCGGGGTGCGATAAATCAGAGAGTTCCGCAATGTTTTTCGGGTTGCCTGGCCGGGTTACGATAATCATTGGCGTACAACCGATAATTATCGGTTGTACATTTCTGTCTATCTTTTTTCCAAACCTGAGCGTTGTTACCGGCTGCGTATGCGTGAAAATGGCAACATCGGCAGGCGCGCCAAGATTAATTTGCCGAGCCAGCGATTCCGAAGAATCAAAAACACCTTCAAGGACCAAATCACGACCAGTTGCAGCCTCCCATTTATCCTTGAAAGCCGGAAAAATCCCCTGAATAAGTGCTTCCTGCTGCACGCTGGAGGCATACACGACCAACCGGACAGGGGTTCGCCCCTGCAAAAAGACAATCCAACCGACATAGGCAAACGCAAAAATCAGGACAGCCGCCAAAACGCCCCAAAGCGCAAGACGAAACCGGCGGTCACTCTGTAGGGAGAAATTGATTTTGTCCATACCTTACTATACCGAATCGGTGTGATAGCCTGCGTGATAGGCCTGTGACAAACCTGTGACAGAATTTTGGGTTTCTCTGATATTTGACGTGAAGAAGGTCGCATTTTGGTGTGTGAGCGCGCTTACGCGCGCTCACACACCAAAATGCGAGGGCTTATAACGGGAATTCTCAAAGAGCGAATTTCGGAGTGTTTGCTGACGGAAAAGAAACTGATAGAATACCCCTATGCGCGCCGAAAAAAGTTTGCAAAAATTGCGTAACCAACTGATATTGACTTTTCTGGTCAGTTCATTGGGGATTGGGCTTACGATTGGCCTGCCTGCCATCCTGCTCATCAACCGGCAAGCCTCTCTGCAGGCACAACTACTTTTGGAGCAGGCTGTCCTGACCACGCGCGCTTTCCTCGAGAATGAGCAGGCCGATTTACAAAACCTGGGCCTGCTGATTTCGCAACGCCCCACCCTTATCCGCCTGCTGGATGAACAGGATGACATCCTATTCCCCGATTATTTCGAGACCCTGGGGCAAGGCTCAAACCTGGACATCCTCTTGATTTGTGTTGGCGAAGAAGAAATCGCCATGTTCAACCGCAGCGACCCGCCAGCCGGCCTTTGTTCCAAAAACTTACGGGACGGATATACAATCTCATCTTCGGGAAACATTTTTTATCTTTACACGACTATCGACCTGGAACTCTCCCAACACCCCGACGACAGGGTGATTATCGGCAAAAGAACCTCCGCGACTCTGTCCATGCTGCAAAAAGAAACAGGACTAACCTATTTTCTGATTCAAAAAAATAAAGTATTCGATGCCAGCGATTCATCCCTGATGGCGACCTCGGCGGCAGAATTATTGAGCCATGCGCGCCGACCTTTTGGGACATCCATCGAGCAACAGGCCATTGAAATCAACTCGCACCGCTATCTGGTTGCCGACTTGCCCCTTGACCCTGCACTGGACATTCACCTTGTCAGCGCGTTGAACATAGACGAACAGATAGCCGTCCAACGAAACCTGACTGAATCGCTCACACTGGGGGTTGTCCTGATTGTGCTCATCGCATTCGGGCTGGGGGCATGGCAATCACAGCGTATCAGCGGCCCGATTGCAAAACTGGCTAATGCGGCCCAAAAATTCAGGCAGGGAAATCTCGATGCGCCGGTCAATGTCCAATCCTCCGTTCTCGAAATCAGCCAGCTGGCAAACACATTGGAAGATGCCCGTGTCGCACTTCAGCACTCAGTCGGGCAGTTGCAAGCCGAAAAAGCCTGGATCGAGCACCTGCTCAATTCCATCGTGGAGGGAACGCTCACCTTGGATGGCAAAAACCACATCACCTTTGCAAGCGCAGGCGTCGGCAAGATTTTGGAGACCGCGCCTGACCAGATTATCGAGAAAAATGTGGATGATGTGTTTATCGTTGACAAAGAAGACGTTCTCTTTAGCAGTCAATTGCCGGATGCCGGTCAGCAGGTCAGGATATCCATCCGGCTGGCAAACGGAGAAGAACGGCTGCTCTCGGTTTCGACAGCAAAATTCCTGCCGCCAATTGAAAGCCCTGCCAACCGCGCCCTTGTGCTGCGGGACGTGTCGAACGAGGAGTACGTCCACCGGTTGCTGGGTGATTTCATGGCAAACATCACCCACGAGTTCCGCACGCCCCTTTCGGCTCTGGGCGCTTCTGCTGAGTTGTTGCTGGACAACCTGCCCAACCTGACCCGCGCCGAAATCGAAGAACTGCTGCTCTCACTGAACCTGGGCATTACCAACCTGCAAACCCTGATAGACAACCTGATTGAAGCCGCCAGCATTGAAGCCGGACGTTTCAAAGTATCCATCCAGCCTGTCCGGTTCGAGGCTATTCTGCAAGACGCCAGGGCCATGACCGCGCCACTGGCCGAGAAATACAGTTTGCGGTTGGATTTTCTGCCCGTATCCGAATCCCTGGTCGTCAGCGTAGACCCGCGCCGCACCGTTCAGGTGCTGGTCAACCTGGTTTCCAACGCCATCAAACACAGCCCGGAAGGCGGCTGTATTCAGATTACACATGCAAACGCAGACGATTATCTGGTGGTCGAGGTCAGCGACCAAGGCGGCGGTATTCCGGCAGAGATACGTGAGAACCTTTTCCGGCGTTTTTCGCACCTGGATACCCAGTCTGAACGCGCCCGCCAGGGGCTGGGATTGGGTCTTTCGGTTGTGAAAGCAATTGTGGAGGCCCAACGCGGGCAAGTTGGCGTAAAATCCCGACAGACTGGCGGCACGACTTTCTGGTTCACCATCCCCTTAAACGGAGAAGCGGAATAAGATGAAAATCCTGGTGGTGGAAGACGACCGTGTTGTCGCCGACCTGATTGTGTTCACGCTGCGCCGGGCGGGATACGAAGCCGTCATGGCCAATGACGCCGTCAGCGCCCTGCGCCGCTGGCAGGAAGACCAGCCTGGACTGATTTTGCTGGACATCAACTTGCCCGGCACACCCGACCTGAAAAATGGTTTTGCCATCTGCAAGCGCATCCGCAAGGAATCAGACCTGCCCATCATCCTGCTAACCGTGCGCGGCGATGAAGACGACATTGTCAACGGCCTGGAAGCCGGGGCCGATGATTACATTCTCAAGCCGTTCAGCCCGCGCCAGTTGGTGGCGCGCATTCAGGCCGTTTTGCGGCGAGCCAG
>JAWOIR010000360.1:0-15531 GCA_046484545.1 Anaerolineales bacterium | reverse complement strand
GGCTGTCGACGCCGGATGCGACCGAGAAAGCCAGGCGCGCCGGGAAGTTGGCCTTAATCAGGCCGGTGACGACATCGGTGCTGGGGCGTTGGGTTGCCACCACAAGGTGGATGCCGGTGGCGCGCGCCATCTGCGCCAGGCGCACGAGGTTGTGCTCGGTCTGGTCAGGGGCCGACATCATCAGGTCGGCCAATTCGTCAATGATGACGACGATGTGCGGCAGGGGCTTGCCGTCTTTGCGGGCCTGCATTTTCTTGTTGTAGGCGGCCAAATCACGGACATGCGCGCCTTCGAGCATTCGGTAGCGGTGTTCCATCTCAACCACCACCCAGCGCAACACGCCCATGATGCGGTTGACATCGGTTTCGACTTTGCCATATAAATGCGGCAGGCCGTTGAAGCGCAGCAGTTCGACCATCTTGGCGTCAATCATGACCAGACGTAGGTCGGCGGGGGAGTTGTTCATCGCCAGGCAGGCTGCCAGGGAGGTTACACAGACTGATTTGCCTGCACCGGTGGCCCCGGCAATGAGCAGGTGCGGCATTCGTCCCAGGTCGGCGACCAGCGGTTGGCCGGAAACATCGCGTCCGAGGGCCAGGCCGAGGGGCGGGCCGACGCGGCTGAACTGGTCGCTTTCGAGGATGGAACGCAAGCGCACGGTTGATGAGCGCGAGTTGGGTACTTCGATGCCGACGAAGGATTTGCCCGGTACAGGGGCCTCGATGCGTAGTCGTTGGGCCGAGAGCGCCAGGGCCAGGTCTTTTTGAAGGGCGGCAATCTGGGCGACGCGCACTTTGAGCAGGTGCGGGTCGTCTTCGTTCGAGCCGGGCTTTTTGATGAATCCGGGTTGGACGGCAAACTGGGTTACGGTCGGGCCGATGCGGAAGCCGATGACTTTAGCGGGAATGCCGAATTCGTCGAGTGTCTTTTCAATTAACCCCGCAATTTGGTTGATGTGTCGTTCGTCGGGGCGGCTGTTTTGTTCGCCAAAGAGCAGGTTAAGCGGCGGCAGTTCTTCGCTGCGCGGCAGGGGTTCGGCAGGTTTGTCGTCCTGAGTTTCGGGGACTTTGAAGTTTTTGCGGAACTGGGCTGGCAGCGGCGGGGCCGGTTTCTTTGGCGGCGAGACAGGCTGGGGGGAGTCCGCGTCGGCTGCTTCGGCGGAGTCGGGGCCGGGGATGGCCTGGAAGTCGTCCGGCGGGGAAGCGGGCATTTCGCCAGATATCTTCCATAAAAAGGTTTCGAGATGCACCAGCAGGCCGAGGCCAAGGAACGCGCTGACCACAAAGACGATGACAATCAACGGGTCGCGCAGCAGGGCCGTGCCGAGGGAGCGTTCGAGCATTTCTGTCAGCCCCCAGCCGATGGCCCATCCGATGTAGCCGCCGTCGAGACCGATTTGGGCGCGCTGAATGTCGTAGCCGTCGAACATGGCAAGCAGGGCCAGCCCGAAAAAGAATGCGACTTCAAGCAGGACGACGCGCCCCCAGCGCAGGCGCGCTTCTGGGTTTTGGCGTTTGCGCAGCAAGGCCAGGCCCATTAGGGCCAGCACTGCGATAATCAGCCAACTGCCGTAGCCCATGGCGCGCCGCAGGAGATTTGTCCACAGGGTGATGGCTGCACCTTCGGTGGCTCCACTCAGGCCGAGCAGGGTCAGGGCGGCCAGGGTGATGAGTGCCACGCCGCCGATATCGGCGGTGTAGCGTCCGAAGTGGTCTTGCAGGTGCTGAAGCCAGTCAATCAGGTCGCGGCGCGGCGGGCTGGCGGCTTGCGGTTCAGGCGTTTTGGCGCGAGGCATTAAGCGTTGTCCAGTTTCATGCTCAGGCCGAGCCGCTGGTTTTCGGGTTCGATGTGCAGGATGCGCACATGGATGGTTTCTCCGCTTTTGAAGGCGTTGCGGATGAGCGTGCCCTCGGGAAGGTCAATTTCTGAGGCGTGCACCAGTCCTTCGAGTCCATCTTCGAGCCGGGCAAAGACGCCAAACGAGACAACGCTGGTGATGGTGGCCGGGAAGATGTCGTTGATGGCGAAGCGTTGTTTGGCCGTTTCCCAGGGGTTGGAGTGCAGGCGCTTCAGGCTGAGGGCGATGCGGCAGCGTTCGGGGATGATGTCGATGACCTGGACTTTGGTCGTCTCTCCGAGTTTGAGGATGTGCGAAGGGTGAACGACGCGCCCCCAAGAGAGTTCGGAGATGTGAATCAGTCCCTCGACCCCGCCGAGGTCTACAAAGACGCCAAAGTCGGTGACGTTGGTGACTTCGCCACTGACAACCTGGCCGGGCTGCAGGCTGGTAAAGATTTGGGTGCGTGTTCCGGCGTCGGCGCGGGCAGCGCGTTCAGAGAAGACAATGCGGCCTTCATCGGGGATGCATTCGATGACCTTGAGCCGAATTTCTTTGCCGGAAAATTTTGCCAGGAAGGATTCGCGCTGGGCTTCCACTTCGCAGGTCATTTCGACCAGGTGCGAGTAAGGCACGAATCCGTTCAGGCGTTCGCCTTCGACCAGTAACCCTCCCCGGTTGTAGCCGCTGACGGTCAGGGCCACTATCTGGTCTTGTTTGTAGATGCTCATGGCATAGTCCCAATCGGGCTGTTCAGGCTGGGACGCGCTTTCCTGGGCATTTACTTTTTCGGCAGCCTTTGCGGCAGATTGTTTTTCAGGCGCAAGAGAAACAATACGCTCTTCCTCTGCCAGCACCGATTCCCACCAACTTTCATCGGGCGTTGCCAGGGCATCTTCTTTCAGGGTGTGTTTGATTGCGACCACCATTAATCCAGAGAACCTCCTTCCCTTTACTTCGTTTCTGTTTGGTTTTCCATTTCAAGAATTGATTTTGCAACCGCTTCGACAGCAACACGCTGTTTGCGGTAAAGGTCGGCTTCAGACATGGCCAGGCGGGTGGCGACTTCGCGCACCTTGCGGCCTTCGATAAATTTCAGGTCGAGGATGTTGTATAAAATCCATTCAGTGGTAAAGCGGCGCTCACCTTCGGGGCGCACCTGTTCGACGGCCTGCTTGAGAATGGCGCGCAGGGCGTTGGACATGTTGCCATCGTGTTCCTCGCGGGCGGTTTCCTGCACAACGCGCAACTGCATGAGCGGTGAGTCGGTCAGTTTGGGGCCGCCCCAATAATGATTGAGGGCTTCGCGCACCCAGTCGGCTATGCCGGATTCGCCGGGTAGTTCCTCGGCCAGCAGGTTGGTTTTGACGTCGTAGCGGCTGATGGCGCGCATGCGCTGCAACAGTTCGGCCTGGGGTTCGAGGTCTTCCAGGCTGCGGAAGACGCGCTGCTGCAACTGGCGGTCTTCGAGTGCCAGGGCTGCCCGTTCGGCCAGTCGCCACAGGGCGCTGAGCTGTTCGGATTCGACTTTTTTGTTGTTTGTGCGCGCCACGCCGAGCAGGCCGAGCAGGGGGGCTTCTTCGTCCAGGTCAAGGTCGGTGTTGCGGCGTTGGCGCAGGGGCAAAATCCAGGTGTTGTTCCACAGGTATTCGGGCCGTCCGCTGTCGTTTTCGAGCAGTTCGAGGGCTTGCGAAAGATTCTCGCTCTCGGAGAAAGGCCGACCGGCGCTAATCAACAGCGAGAGTTTTTCACCGTCCAGGGCGGCGATGAAGGCCGAGGACGACTGCATGTGGTCGCGCACGGCGGCCAGGATGGATTCGAGGAATTGGCGCAAGTCGCTTTGGGTCAGCAGTCGCTCTTCGATGTTTTGCAGCAGGGTCAGTTCGGCGCGGTCGCGGCCAAAGAAGAGCGCCCGTTCCCAAACCGGGGCGGCCAGTGTAATGAGATGTTCAAGCAGCAGGATGGTGGCAACCGTCAGCACCGGGACGGCGGCGTTGTATTCGACGCCGAAAATTTCACCGGCGCGGCGCACGATGGTCATGACCGCCAGGGTGATGGAGGCCGTCACCGGGCCGCGCATAATCCACTTGAACAGGCGGCTCTTGACCACCCGGTCAGGCCAGGAGACGCCAAAAAAGGCGACTGCATAGGCCATGGTGACAATCAGCGCGCCGACAATGATGTTCACGGCTGTGGCGGCTATCCAGAACAAATGCGGATACGCCACGGCAAGGCTCGAGCCAAAGAGCAGGTAGGGATACGAACCAAGCGCCGGGGCGGTTGCGCCAGCCATTAGATAGAGCATTCGGCGGCGGCCTGAGCGGGTGAGCATACGCTGGTAGGCGCGCACGAAGTTGACGCTTGCCAGCAGCATGACTCCCAGGTAATAACCGGTAAAGATTTCGGTCCAGGCGGTGCGCTGCAAATACGGGGCGGGCGACTGGCTGGCCTGTAAGTCGCCGACCAGCCATCCCAACGACCAGATGACGATGAATCCGAGCGAGACCAGGTATATGATACGCACTGCCCAGCGCCGACGCCAGCGCGAGGGACGCCCGGCTGTGACCAGCAAGGCATCAGAAAGGTGCAGGTAGGCCGGGGGCAGGAAGATGATGCCAATCCATTGCAGGCGCAGGAAGAGTTCCACCAACTCGAGGGTGCGCACCGAGCTCTGGATGGCTTCGGCGGTGAAGATGACCACCACCGAAGCCATGATGATGGCAAACGAGCGCGCAACCCGGTCGCGCAGGTTAAAAGTTAGGGCGTAGATTAAAAGCGAAAACGCCGTGATGGCTATACCGGCTGTAAGAATCTGATTAAGTGTGATTATCCCCACCAGGATGCTATTAAGCCAACCGCTAAACATTGCGTACCTTCCAAGCACCGATGAATTTTGGTTCTCTGACATTTGCCGTAAACAAGGCCGTATTTTGAGGTGTGAACACGCGCGTTTGCGGCGTACTCACACCCCAAAATACGGGAACTTATCACGGGAATTCTCAAAGAGCCTGAATTTTGTTGCAGGTTTCCAAATAAAATTATAGTGTGCGGGCGAAGAAAACCGCCACATCTCGGTTTGGATAGTAGGTGTCATTATACCCGCAGAACTCGAAGCCCAGTTTGTGAAACATGCGAATAGCCGGGTAATTCTTGGTCTGCGCTTCGATGATAGCGCGCCGCAGGCCTTTTTGTGCGCCCCATTGCTCCACTGCGGTAATCAGTTTGCGGGCGATGCCTTTCATGCGCATTTCGCGGGCCACAACCACGTCTGTAATCCAGGCGGCGTGCGGAATGATTTTCTCTGTAAAGCGGATATAACCGACCGCTTCATCGCCAAGCATGGCGCTGAACATTAGGCTGGTGTGCCAGGTGTCGGCCAGTTCTCCGGCAGGACGCGGATGCTCAATCCGCACTGCGCGCGGCAGGCGCACCTCGCGGAAGAGGGCGTCCACCTGACTGCTTTCGCGGCGCAAATCCAACTGCCAGACATATTCGGTTTGAATGCTGTGGTCAATGGCAGACAGGCGCGCCAGGTCGGTGGAGATGGTGTTGCGGATTTTGAAATCGCTCATATTGACAGGCTTTACGGCGCGAGAACGCGCACCGGAATGACGCACTCTGGCATAGGATTGTTGTCGTTATCAATGACCACCAGCCGAATTTCATAATCGCCGGGGGGCAGCGAACTGGTATCCCAGGCACCGAGTTCAGCGTTGCTTTTCGACTCACGGTCAGCGGCAACCGTAGTCCAGTTGCCTTGGCCAGACTGCCGGTATTCATATTTGTAAAAACCGAAATTTTGCACATTGACTGTGCCAAACAAGGGCACCCGGCCCGTGATTTGCTGCCAGGGTTCCGGGTCGTTGATGTTGATTTGGCCGGGGGTGCAGCCGGTGTTGACATCCAGAAGCAGGGCTGACGACTCAATCTCCGGTTCGGGTGTTCCCAATGGCAGGACAGCGCTGCCGCTCAAACTGTTGGAAAACAAATTGGGGGTTTTGGTAAAGGCAAAGGTCATCGAGGGCAGGTACGGCACCACAAACGACACCAGGCAAAGCTGACTCAACGCAACCAGCAACAAGAGGATGAGTATCACACCCCGGGTGCGCAATCGCTGGTAGGCGATTTCTTTTTCCAGCCCAAAAACGGCCTTGCGCCATTCACGCCAGGAAACCCAGATGGCGCGAATGGAAAAAAGCGCGCTCAGGCCAAGCACAATATAAATTGGGGTTTCGTAACGAACCAGGTAGCGAAAAAGGGCTTCCATAAAAAAGGCCTGTTACAGCGCGCGCAAAACCGAGCGAATGACTTTCTCAAGTTTGGGTACCATAACCGCCCCGGCTTCAATGACTTCCTCGTGGGTGGTGATGGTGTTGCCGTCCAGGTTGGCTTTGTTGCTGATGCCTGAAATGCCAAGCACACGGATTCCACCGTGCCGCGCAACGGTCACTTCCGGCACGGTGGACATGCCAACGGCGTCCGCGCCAGCCATGCGCAGGAAGCGCAGGTCGGCGGGGGTCTCGAAAGATGGGCCGCTCAACCCGACATAGATGCCTTCGCGCAGTTCGAGATTGTTTTCGCGGGCCGCCTGGCGGGCCAGTTCGCCCAGGGCGCGGTCATAAGCCTGGCTCATATCGGGAAAGCGCGGGCCAAATTCTTCCATATTCGGGCCAATCAGCGGGTTGAAGCCGGCCATGCCGACAAAATTGAGATGGTCGGTAATCAACATCAGGTCGCCGGGCGTGAAATCGGGGTTAATCGCCCCGGCGGCGTTGGTCACAACCAGAATTTCGATTCCCATCCGCTGCATGACGCGCACCGGCAGGGTCATTTGCGACATGGAAATGCCCTCGTAAAAATGCGTGCGCCCTTGCATGACCAGAACCGGCTGGTTTTCGAGTGCGCCAATTACCAGTTGCCCGGTGTGACCAAAGACGGTCGAGACCGGCCAGTGTGGCAGTTCGCTATAGGGGATAACATCTGGATTGGGGATGGAATCGGCCAGCGCGCCCAGGCCGGAGCCGAGAATCATGCCGATTCGCGGCTGGGTCTTCGCGCGGGCGCGGATGGAGTCGGCAACTTCGTCAATTTGGGCAAGTGTCAGAAAGGGTTGATTCATTTTTCACCGTTATTGGGGATATTTTGTCTTCCCACCCGGAAGGCTATTTGATTATACCCGACAAGCCGCCGGGAGGCGGTTTGCAGTGAAAAGGTTCTCTGATATTTGCCGTAAAGAAGGCCGCATTTTGGGGTGTGAGAGCGCGTACGCGCTCTCACACCCCAAAATGCGGGGGCTTATCACTGAAATTCCCAAAGAGCCAGTGAAAATTTGCTCGTTATCGCCCCAGCGTGGTGAGCAAACTGACCAGAATCAACAGGGCTGAAAGCCCCAGCAGGATATTTTCAGGCGGGGTAAGCAGGGAGTCGAGGGTGGTTGCGCGGCGAGCGCGCATCATCGGGCGCGGCGGCAGTTCCTTGGTGCCGAAAAGATACTGACGGAAGACCTCGACTGTATCGGGTCTTTGGGCGGGGTGCAGTTCCATTGCCCAGAGAATGGCGCGCTCGGTGCGTATGGACACCTGCTGGTTGACCTGGCGCGGCGGGGTGAGCACGTTCGGGTTGAGGAATCGCTGGCGCGCGTCCACCGGCGGATGGCCGGTCAGCAGGTGGTAGAGGGTCGCGCCGAAGGCATAGATATCCGAGCGCACGTCGGTATGGCTTTCCGAGCCGCCGTATTGCTCCAGCGGCGTGTATAACACCGTACCCTGGCCCTGAATGATGGTAATCGTTTCTTCGTCAGGTGAGAGCACTTTGACCAGACCAAAATCGACCAGTTTGAGCAGGCCGTCGGGGGTAATTTTCAGGTTGGAGGGCTTGATGTCGCGGTGGACAAGCGGTGGGTCCTGGCGGTGCAGGTAGGTCAGCGCATCACACAGTTGGGATGCCCAATCAAGCACATCCTGCTCATCAAGGTGGGTGTTCTTTTGGCGGGCTTCCAGCATAAGCGCGCGCAAGTCTTTGCCGGGGACGTAGTCCATCACCAGGTAATCGCGCTCTTGAATCGAGAAGAAATCGGAGACTTTGGGCAGGTTGGGGTGGTCGAGGCGCGCGAGAACAGTCGCCTCGCGCAGGAATTGCTCGCGGGCTTCGCTCAGGATTTTCTTGGGGAGGCTGCGGTCATGCTCGACTTCCTTAAGCGCGCAACGCCGCCCGGCCAGCACCCGGTCATCAGCGAGGTAAATGTTGCCCATGCCTCCCTGACCGATGCGCTCGCGGATGGTGTAGCGGTCACGCAGCACCTCCCCCGCTTTGAGCGGGATTGGCATTTGATGGTCTCCGTTGGGCGCGCTAATGAATTTCGGCGTGTTGGCGCGTCCTCTCTTATTATACCCGCCCCGTTTGCGATTCGGCTATAATCTGCCCATGCTTTCGCTTGAACGAATATTTAACTCAATCTTCTGCCTGCTTTTGCTGCTGCTCCTGAGCGCCAGTGTCCCCCAGCCGCTGACGCCCGCACAGCAAGTTCACATGCTCGCCAGGGATAACGTTTTCGACTACACCTCCTGGACGCTGAATGCCCTGTGGGTCAAATTGGGACAATCAGCGCTCGGCACGCCGCGCCATCTTGACTCGACCAACCAGCTTGCCACGGTGCGCGAATACCTGCGCCTGGTCGAGGAAATCCAGCAGGTCGAGCGCGAAATCAGCCGCATGTACGCCGACCCGGCCATCCAGGACGCCCGCGCCGCCACCGCCAGCCAGCGCGCCCACCTCGACGAACTGATGCGCCGCTACCAGGCCATCGCGCCCTATGCTGAAGCGACCCTCGAAATGCAGGTGACGGAAATCCTGCACGAACTTGGCCTGACGTTGGGCGGCCAGCCCATGCCCTGGGTGTTGTATCACATTACGCCCCTGCCGCAAAACCTGGTCGTTTCCCCGCGCGACAAAATCCTGCGCGAAACCAGTTACCTGCTTGACCCCAACCTGACCACCGAACAGGCCGAAGATATCGAAACGCAGGTGGACGAGAGCATGAACGTCTCCTCGCTGGTGGTGCCGGTCGGCGGGATTGCGCTCTACCCGACGATGGTCATGCGCACCACCGCCCTGGGCTGGCTGACGGATACCATCGCCCACGAGTGGATTCACATCTATCTGGCCTACCAGCCCCTCGGCTGGAATTACCTCGCCAGCCCCGAACTGCACACCATGAACGAGACAACCGCTTCGATTGCCGGCAACGAAATCGGGCGACTGCTCATGGAACGCTACTACCCCGAAATGCTGCGCCGCTACGACCCGACCCTGCAACTGGCTTCCGTTAAAAGCGGCCCCATCGGCCCGGATACTTTTCCACCTCCCTTCAACTTTCGCCATGAAATGTACAAGACACGCCTGCAAGCCGAAGAACTATTGGCGGATGGAAAAATCGAGGAAGCCGAAGCCTATCTCGAACAGCGCCGCCAGATTTTCTGGGAGCGCGGCTATGCCATCCGCAAACTGAACCAGGCTTATTTTGCCTTCTACGGCGCGTATGCCGATGTCCCCGGCGGCCCGGCAGGTGAAGACCCGGTCGGCCCGGCGGTGCGTGAATTGCGCGCCCGAAGCGCCAATTTGAAGGAATTCCTCGACCGAATTGGGCGCATGAGTTCCTTCGCTGAATTACAGGCCGCATTGGAAGAAATGGACTGAGCCTGATGCGTTCGCTATGGGTGTACTGCCTGTTCTGCCTGGCCCTGTCTGCCTGCGCCGCGTCGTCGCAAGTGACGCCGACCCCAATTCCCATCCCGACCTTCCCGCCAACAGCGACTTTTGAGCCGGTTATGCCGGTTGCGCAATGCCAGCGCGTCTCTGCCCAACCGACGCCGGATGCCAGCGCGCCATCCATCTTTCCGCGCCCTGGCGAGTGGGCGTATGACCACTTGCGCGGCCCGAAAATACCCCCGGCGACAATTATCGTCTATTCCGATTTTGCCTGCCCAACCTGTGCGGCCCTGGCAGAGATTCTCAACCGTCTGGCGGCGGAGTATCCGCAGAAGATGCAGTTGGTTTTTCGCCATTTTCCCATCCTGACGGCTTATCCCAATTCGGGAGCGGCGGTGCGGGCGGCGGAAGCGGCCCACGCCCAGGGAAAATTCTGGGAGATGCACAACGCCCTTTTCGAGAACCAGGCCGCATGGACAGAACTGGACGAAGCGGCGTTGGGGCGATACCTCCTCAGCCTGGCGGGGGAAATCGGACTGGAGCAAGCCCAATTTGAGTCTGACCTGGCGTCGTCTGATATAGCGGAAATCCCGGTCAGGGCTTTTGAGTCCGGTCTCGATATTGGGCTTCCCGGCGCGCCGCTGTTACTCATCAACGGTCAGATTTACACCGGCCCAGTTAATTACAGTAGTTTGCATTACATCGTTGGGTTGATTGCCCTGGGCGAGCGGCAGTTTTCGGCCTGTCCGGGCATGGAAATTGACCCGGCGCGGCGTTATTTCGCCACCCTGAAAACCGAAAAGGGCGAGGTCGTCCTGCGCCTGTACGCCGACAAGGCTCCGGCAACGGTCAACAATTTTGTTTTCCTGGCGCGCAACGGCTGGTATGAGAACATTACCTTTCACCGCGTCATCCCTGGTTTCGTGGCCCAAACCGGCGACCCTTCGGGGACGGGGTCGGGTAATCCAGGCTATTTTCTCTCGAATGAGATTGTCCCCGGCCTAAGTTTTGACCGCGCCGGGCTTGTGGGGATGGCCAATTCCGGCCCGGATACGAACGGCAGCCAGTTCTTCATCACGCTCGGCCCGGCCCCGCACCTGGATGGCAATTACACTCTTTTTGGCGAGGTGATTGGCGGACTCGAAGTGCTGGCGCAACTGACCGAACGCGACCCGCTGTCCGGCCAATACGCCCCGCCCGGCGACCTGCTGATTGGGGTTGTGATTGAGGAGCGGTAGATTATAATGGGCATCTTGTGTTAGCGAGGAGGTTCTTCGGGAATTCCCGTGATAAGTCCCCGAATTTTTGGGTATGAGCGCCCCGTACGCGTGCGGCGCTCATACCCAAAAATTCGGCCTTCTTCATGAAAAATATCAGAGAACCGCTGCTTGATTATCTGATTTGAAAACTACTATGCTAAAGTGGAGAACCATGCAAACAAACAACCGAACCTTCAAAGATTACCTTCGCCTGGTCCTGAGCGGCTTTTTCATCGGCTCTGCCGATGTCGTTCCCGGTGTTTCGGGCGGGACGATGGCCTTCATCCTGGGCATTTATGACGAGTTGATTGACTCGATTCGCGCCGTTGTTCCCTTCCTCAAGCATTTGCTTGGCCTGCGCCTGCGCGAAGCCTTCGAGATTTTGCCCTGGCGCTTCCTGCTGCCGCTTGGCCTGGGGGTTGCCACCGCCATCCTGAGCCTGGCGCGCTTCCTGAAGTGGGCGTTGGAAGAACACCCGGTCTATGTTTATTCGCTCTTCTTCGGGCTGATTGTGGCTTCTTTGTACGTTGTCCGCAAGCGCATCAAGAACTGGGCAATCGCCAACCTGGTTGCCTTTGTCGTGGCGGCGCTCGGCGCGTACACCCTGATTGGCCTGACCCCGGCCAACACCCCCGAAGACCTGTGGTTCGTCTTCTTGAGCGCGGCGATTGCGATTTGTGCCATGATTTTGCCGGGTATTTCGGGCGCGTTCATCCTGCTCCTGTTGGGCAAGTACAAGTTCATCATCGATGCGCTGCTGGCTTTTGATATTCCGGTTATCCTGGTCTTTATGCTCGGCGCGGCGGTTGGGATTGTCACCTTTTCCAACGTCCTGCGCTGGCTGCTCGACCATTACCACGACTTGACGATTGCCATCCTGCTCGGATTCATGCTCGGCGCGCTGCGTAAAATCTGGCCCTGGAAGGAATATGAAGAAATCAGCGAGACCTTTATCCGTGAAACCAATATCCTGCCTGCTGGATTGACCCCGGAATTCTGGGGCGCGCTTGGGCTGATGCTGGTTGGCGTCGTACTGGTGGTGGGGATTGAGTTGTTCGCTGTCCGAAAACACACATAAAAAGGAACCAAAAGATGCGCAAGATTATTTTACTGTCCCTACTCTTCCTGCTGGCTGCCTGTGGCGCGCCGCAAACCGACATCCCGGCAACCGCTGAAGGGCAACCACCCATCGTCACCCAACCCACCTATAACCTGCCAGAAAACCGCGAATTGCCCACCATTCGGCTGGCGCTTATCCCGGTTATCGACACCCTGCCGATGTTCGTCGCCGAGTTCGAAGGCATCTACGCCAACTACGGCCTGAATGTCGAAATCATCCCGGTCGCCTCGGCCCCGGAGCGTGACCAATTGCTGGCCGCCGGCCAGGCCGATGGCACACTCAACGAAATCTTGTCAGTCATGTTCTTCAACCGTGACAGCGTCCAAATGCAGGCGGTGCGCTATGGACACATGGCCGCGCCGGGGTTCGGACACTTCTTTATCCTGGCCTCCGAAAACAGCGGCATCAGCACCCCCGCCGACCTGGCCGGGGTCGAAATTGGCATCTCACAGGGCACGATTATCGAATACGTCACTGACCGTCTGCTCGAAAAGAACGGCCTGAGCGCGGACCAGATTAAGACCGTCTCCGTCCCGCGCATCCCCGACCGCATGGCCTTGCTCGGCTCCGGTGAACTGAAAGCCGCCGTCATGCCTGACCCGCTGGCCGCCCTGGCCGTCCAGCAAGGTGCAAGCATTGTGCTCGACGACACCCAGCATCCGCTTTACGGCGCCTCGGTGATTTCCTTCCGCAAGGAATTTATTGACGAAAATCCTGCCGCTGTGCGCTCTTTCCTGCGTGCCATCGAAGACGCCGTCTTCATCATCAACCTGCAACCGCATGCCTACAGCGGCCTGCTGGCCGAAAAACAAATCGTCCCGCCCACCCTGGTTGACGACTACGTTATCCCGCCCTTCCCCACGATGGGCGTCCCCTCGCAGATTGAATGGGCCGAAGCCCTGCTCTGGGCCAAGAACAAAGGCTTGCTCGACACAGACCCATCCTACGAAGAATCAGTCACAGACCGCTTCCTGCCTGTAATTATTATTCAGTAGTTTTCTTGCATCAGCGCAGAAAATAACGTGAAATTGGCTATTTGGGTGGCTTTACGCTGCCCGAATAGCCAATTTCGCGAATACTCTTTCCCAGCGGGAACGGGTATATAATCGCCTTCAACCCTTATGATTTCCATTCAAGACATCCACTTTCACTACGGCAGCACCGTCTTGTTCGATAATTTCACCTGGGGGGTGCGGCAGGGCGAAACCTGGGCGGTGCTTGGGCCATCCGGCTGTGGCAAGACCACGCTGCTCTACCTGCTGGCCGGATTGCGCCATCCCCAGGGCGGACAGGTGCGCATCAACGGCCAGCCGCTCACCCGACCGCGCCCGCAAACAGGCCTGATTTTGCAGGATTTTGGATTACTACCCTGGGCAACCGTCCGCCAAAATGCCGAACTTGGGCTGCAAATCCGTTCCTTTTACGGGGCAGACGGCGTTCATGCCCCGCTCGATACTCCCACTGCGCAACCTGCCGACTTCTGGCTGGAGCGTCTCGGCCTCGGCCCGGTCGCTGCTCAATATCCCGGCCAACTCTCAGGCGGCCAGCGCCAGCGGACGGCCATCGCCCGCACCCTCTCCCTGCAACCCGACCTGCTCTTGATGGACGAGCCATTCTCGGCTCTCGACGCCCCCACCCGCGAAGACTTGCAAAACCTGACCCTCGAACTGTGCGCCGAACAAAACCTGACGCTGGTGACAATTACCCACGCTATCGAGGAAGCCGCCACACTGGGGCGCAAAATCCTGCTGTTGGGCAAACCGCCCAACCTCGCGCCGCTTATCATCGAAAACCCCGGCGTCGGTCAGCCTGAACACCGCAACAGCCGCGAATACTTAAGTTTGTGTAAAAAATTGCGCGAGAAGATGCAGTTCTGAAACCCTGCAAACCGTGAATATTTTCTCGACTCATCTTGCGCTTTGAATCTCATTCGCATGTTTTGGGCTTTATTCTGAAAAATCCTGCTCGTAATTTTCTCTACCGATTTCTATCGGTTCTCTGATATTTGCCGTAAGATGGCCGCATTTTGGGGTGTGAGGTCTTATCACGGGAATTCCTAAAGAACCTTTTTATCCGCAAAAGTGGAGTTTTTGTTTGGGTGGCTAATTTGGGTAACAGATACTATATAATCGTATTAACCAACCAGCCCAATAAGGAGTGTAATCATGAGCATGACGTCCCGCGAGCGCGTTTTGGCCGCCATCAACCACAGGGAACCAGACCGGGTTCCGATAATTCTGGGAACCAGTAATACAACCGGCATGAAAGGCAACGTTTATCGCAATTTGAAAAAATATTTGGGTATCGAGGCCGGAGAGCGTTATATTTACGATTGGCCTGAATTAGGCACGGCCTTGCTTGATGAGCAAACCTTGCAGCGTTTGCACAGTGATGCGCGCGGCGTTCTGGACCTTTATCCAAGCTGGGTCTACGAAAGAAATCAAAGTCGTCCGCCGCATGACCCTTTCATCGATGATTGGGGAACGGGACAGAAAGAAGTACAACCGGGATTGTGGTACCCAGGCATTCATCCAATGGCTGGGGCGACCACCATCGAAGAAATTGAAGCCTACCCCTGGCCGGATATGGATGACCCCAGCCGCGTTGCGCATGTCCGTGAGCAGGCCCGGAATTTGGCCGAATCCAATCAATACGCCATTATCGGCACGCCCTGGCTTCTTTTCCCCTTTGAGCGTGCCCACGCCATGCAGGGGTTGGATGTATTTCTTTATAACATGGCGGCCAATCCTGAATTTGCCAAGGCCCTGCTCGAGAAAATTGCTGAATTGTGCAAAATATTAATGGGCCATTTCCTGGACGAAATCGGCGATAACATCGATATCATCAAGATTGGCGATGACCTGGGAACCCAGGAAAGCCTGATGATTTCGCCGCGCATGTACCGCCAGTTGCTTAAGCCCATTCATGCTGATTTCATTTCTTTCATCAAAAGCAAAACCAAAGCAAAAGTTTTCTTTCATACCGATGGCGATGTCTTTAATTTGATTGATGATTTTGTCGAAATCGGTGTCGACATTCTGAACCCGATTCAAACTTCGGCGGGCAAGATGTCGAATTTGGAAGCCCTTAAAGAACGCTGGGGCGACCAGTTGGCCTTTTGCGGCGCAGTGGACACCCATCACATCCTGCCGTTTGGCACACCGCAAGAAGTACGAGATGAAGTACAGCGCGTCTTGAAAATTATGGCGCCGGGCGGCGGGTATATGCTTTCGTCGGTGCACACCATCATGGACGAAGTACCGCCTGAAAATATCATGGCGATGGTTGAGGCTGTGTTGGAGTTTTCCGGCTAGGTGTGTTCCATAGAACAAAAAAGACTCGCCCGAAAACAGGCGAGTCTTTTTTGTTCTATGGAATGAAGAGACTTGCTTGGATGTGGTTTATTCCTTTTCGTAGGGGATGCCGTCGGCCCTCCAGCGAGGCTCGGTCTCTGTGAAGCTTCGGATCAACCACACCAACGACCGCACCGTTGTGGAGAATCGGCATGCAGTAGTACCCGTGCGTGCGCTTGGCCGCGGGGGTATAGATCTCGATGCGGTAGCGAAAGCCCAGCAGTTCCTCCGCCCGGTCTCTCTGCCAGAGCAAGG
>JAWOIR010000316.1:0-4433 GCA_046484545.1 Anaerolineales bacterium | reverse complement strand
AACGTCGCCGGATGGATTTTGGAACTCGACCGCGGCTACGGCATCCCCTGGAAGGGAAACTACTCCTCGTGGCTGGAACAGAAACAGGAAGCCCTGCGCCAGGAGGAGAAATCCGAGTCGAAACGCCAGAAGACGCTGGAGCGTGAGTTGGAATGGATTCGCATGTCGCCCAAGGCGCGGCAGTCGAAGGGTCAGGCGCGCGTCACGGCTTATGAAAAACTCCTGTCGCAGGAAGTCGAGCAATATCGCGGCGAACAGGAAATCTACGTCCCACCCGGCCCGCGTTTGGGCGATGTGGTCATCGAGTTAAACGGAATCAGCAAAAGTTTCGGAGACCGCCTGATTTTGGACAACTTCTCAGCAAACATCGAACCCGGCTCGATTGTGGGAATCGTCGGCCCCAACGGCGCGGGCAAAACCACCCTGCTGAAAATGATTGTCGGGCAGGAAAAACCCGACAGCGGCGACATCCGCATCGGTGAAACCGTGAAGTTGGGCTACGCCGACCAGAGCCGCACGCTCGACCCCGAAAAGACGGTTTACGAGGAAATTACCGGCGGCGCGGAGCAGTTGGAATTGGGCAGCCGCAAGGTCAACGCGCGCGGGTATTGCTCGTCGTTTAATTTCCAGGGCGCTGACCAGCAGAAAAAGGTCGGGGTGTTATCGGGTGGGGAGCGCAACCGTGTGCATCTCGCCAAGATGCTCAAGGAAGGCCACAACGTCATCCTGCTCGACGAGCCGACCAACGACCTGGACGTGAATACCTTGCGGGCGCTCGAAGATGCGCTGGAGGAGTTCGCCGGCTGCGCGGTGGTCGTCAGCCACGACCGCTGGTTCCTCGACCGCATCTGCACCCACATCCTGGCCTTCGAGGGCGACAGCCAGGCGCGCCTGTTCCTCGGCAACTGGAGCGATTACGAAGAAGATTACAAAGCCCGCTACGGCAAGGATGTCAAACCGACACGGGTCAAGTACCGCACGTTGAAGCGCTAAATCTTAAAGAGACGCAAAAAGGTGACGGTCACTCGAAGAGTGACCGTCACCTTTTTGCGTCCTAACATACCTACCCCAGCGGAAACCCGCCCCAGGTGCCGGTCAGCCACAGGCGGAAGATGTCGATGAGCGTGATTTGAATCAGCGCAATCGTCAGCCCGGCCAGCAGGGGGATACCGATTTGACGCCAGGAGTCAAAACTGTTTTCGAGCCGCATGACCATCGCCCAGACCATCGCGTAGACCATCGTCAAGAGCAGGAGCACGCCCGAGGCGCTGAGCAGGTAGGCCGGGTAAAGTATCCAGTCCCATTCGGGCAGGACGAGCAGTATCATCCCGACGGCCAGGGCCAGCAGGATGGGGAATCGTTTTAACGACAGGGCCGGGGTGGCGTCCCAATCGCGCCAGAAGGTCTGGTTGAAGGCCGGGAAGACAGCGGCGGCCATGCCCAGGCCGACTCCGGTTCCCGTCCACAATCGCAGGGTGTTGCTGGGCATGTACAGGTTGGGAATCCACGCCAGGCGGTCGGGGGTCATTGTTTTCATCAAGTATACATACGAATTGACCCCGTCCACGGCGAAGGCGGCGGCGAAAATTGCCAGCGGGGCGATGACTGTCCAGCGCGGCATCCCGGCCAAACGTCGGGCGGTGATGAACTGGAATCCTATCCCCAGTACGGCGCCCAGGTACATCCCCGAACAGCGCGCACACAGCGGCGATTGTCTGCCGTCATCCAGATTGAAGGAGCGTTCGTCGAGGCGATGGCAAACGGCGTAACCGAGCGCGTCGGCTTTACCGAGAATGCCGGGCGGGGCAATCCATAAAAATGTGCCGAGCAGGATGACTGCCGCGATGGGAACCAGGATGTTGGCGAGTTTGTGGGCGATTTGCATCCGGTGATTATACTCATGAATTTGCGGTATGATTGTCGAAAATCGGAGGTCTCTATGAAACGATTCCTGGTTCTATCGTTGTTGGCCTTCAGCCTGGCTGGCTGCGGACAATTTTTCCCAACTCCCACCGTTATCCCGGCTGCCACCAGCACCCCAACGCCGACCCCAACTGAGACGGCCACTCCCACCGCCACCCCGACTGAAACGCTCACGCCTACTCCTATGCCCAGTCCCACCCGGGAATATCCTCCGGGCGGGTATGGGCCGTCTGATTTTCCTGATGACGTAAACCCGTTGACTGGCTTGTGGGTGGATAACCCGTCCCTGTTGACGCGGCGTCCGTTGATGGTCAAGGTTGCCAATTTGCCGCGCGAGTACCGCCCGCAGTGGGGGCTTTCGCTGGCCGACCATGTCTATGAGTATTACACCGAAGCTGGCACGACCCGTTTCTCGGCCATTTTCCTGGGCAACGACGCCGAGATGGTCGGCCCAATTCGTTCCGCGCGTTTTTTCGACCATCGCCTGATGCAGATGTACCGACCCATCCTGGCCTTTGGCTCGGCCGATTACCGCATACGCGACCTGATGTTCAATCAGGATTACGCCGACCGGCTGGTGATTGAAACCGCCTGCCCGCCGATGTGTCGATTCGAGCCGAACGGCCGCGACTACCTGGTGACCGACACCGCTGCCCTGACCGAGTGGATTAATCAGAAGAATGTGCCGGGCGGTAACGGAGGCCAAAATCTGGACGGTCTGCGCTTTGCTTACGACCTGGATGTGGAAGGCGCACCGGCCCGGCAAATATATATTCGTTATTCCGGCGCGATTTATAACCGCTGGGACTATGACTTCCAGACCGGAAAATACCAGCGCTTTGTGGATGTGAGCAATGACCCGGGTGGTAAGGAAGTCTACGGCCCGCTGACCGACCGCTTGACCGATGAACCCATCACGGCAGATAATGTCGTTGTGCTATACATTACGCACCAGTACGTCTCTGCCAAACCGGAAATTATTGATATTATCGCCAGCGGGCCGGGCAAAGCCTACCTGTTCCGCTACGGCGAAATGTTTGAATTGACCTGGCAGCGCAAGGCCATCGACCAGATAATCACTCTGGTCGGCCCGGACGGCGAGCCGTTTCCGCTCAAGCCGGGCAATACATGGTTCGAGGTGGTTGGCTCCAGTTCCGAGATGAGTCAGCAAGGCGATTCGACCTGGCGGTTCAAATTTTCGATACCATAAAAAAACGGAAATTTGATGTTGATGGCGTATGCCATAGCGCACCAATTAGACAATCAGGGCTTATATCCCAAATTTGGAGGCATACAGTGAAAAAAATAGCAGTGCTTACCGGCGGCGGCGATGCGCCGGGGCTGAACGCCGTCATCCGCGCAGTAGTCAAGACCGCCCATAACTTATATGACTGTGAAGTGATTGGAATCCGCAACGGCTATGATGGTTTTCTCGACCCCGCCGGGCCGATGCCGCTCGGACAGTACGAAGTGCGCGGAATTCTGCCGCGCGGTGGGACGATTCTCGGCACGGCCAATCGCGGCAACCCATTTGCGCGCAAAGTCGTCCGTGACGGGATCGAGGTGGTTGAGGATGTCTCGGATGAGATTGTGGCCGCCATCCATAATTTGGGGCTGGACGCGCTGATTGTCATCGGCGGCGACGGAACTTTGCATATCGCCAACGAACTGTATCAAAAGGGCGTGCCGGTTATCGGCGTGCCAAAGACCATCGACAACGACATCAGCGGCACCGAAATTACCTTCGGCTTCGATACCGCCCTGCAAACCGCCACTGAAGCGATAGACAAACTGCACACCACCGCCGAATCGCATCATCGTGTCATGGTGCTGGAGTTGATGGGCCGCGACGCCGGGTTCATCGCCCTGCATGCCGGGGTGGCCGGCGGCGCGGATGTCATCCTGATTCCTGAAATCCCCTTCCACTACGAGTATGTGGCCGAAAAAGTGCGCCAGCGCCGCGAGGTCGGACGCCACTTCAGCATCATCGCCGTTTCGGAGGGCGCCAGGGCTGTGGATGGCGAACAGGTTTTCAGGAAGGACGGCGATGCTGTTTACGTCCCGCGCCTGGGCGGAATTGCCCAAAAGGTGGCCGAATACGTCGAAACCGCGACCGGCTCTGAAACCCGTGTGACCGTGCTGGGACACCTCCAGCGCGGCGGCACGCCGACCCCTTTCGACCGCTGGCTGGCCACCCGCTATGGCTCCTCCGCTGTGCGCCTGGCGGCAACGGGCGGATTTGGGCGCATGGTCGCCCTGCACAACACTCGCATCGTCGATATTTCGCTCGAAGAAGCCGTTGCAGTGCCCAAGCGGGTTGATGTCGAAGGGGACGCTGTCCGCACGGCGCGCGCTATCGGCATCTCATTTGGCAGCGACGATTAAAATCAGAATGCCGCCCACAAGGGGCGGCACTCGGTTTCGGCGCTATGGCTTCCTTTATCGTGCGAGGAGGGATGCCATAGCGCCACGTTGGATACTTTTACTGTCCATTTTAGACATCACCTCCT
>JAWOIR010000270.1:0-7704 GCA_046484545.1 Anaerolineales bacterium | reverse complement strand
TCTTGCTGCAGCATGGTTTTGCCGGCGCGGAAGGCGCATTCGTTGTGGAAGGCGTGGCCGAGTTCGTGGGCCATGGTGGAGACCTGGTCGGGGGTGCCGTCGAAGTTGCTCAGGATACGCGATTCTTTGACCGCCGGAACGCCCATGCAGAAGGCGCCGCCGCGTTTGCCGCTGCGCTGTTCGGCGTCAATCCAGTTTTCGTCGAAGGCGCGCCGGGCGAGTTCCTGCATTTCAGGGGCGAAAGTGCCAAACTGTTCGAGGATGAAGGCGCGGGTTTCGGGCCAGGTGTATTGGCTGGCGGTCTGGCCGACCGGTGCGAACAGGTCGTACCAGGCCAGTTTTTGCTTGCCGAGGTGTTTGGCTTTGGCTTTCATGTAGCGTCGGAACATGGGGAAGGAGTCGCGCATGGCTTCGAGCATGGCATCCAGGCTGGCGCGGTCCATGTGGGCGTTGTCAATGGCGCTGTGCAGAGCATCTTCGCGTCCGCGGCGTTTGTTGAGCACGTTGACCGTGCCTTTGATGCCGTTCATGGCGGCGGCCAGCGGTTCTTTGATGCCTTCCCAGGCGGCGTTTTCGGCTTCGTAGGCGCGGCGGCGCACATCGGCATCGGGGTGTGAGCGCAGGTTGATGAGGGCCGGCATGGGCAGTTTCTTGGTCTCGCCATCCAGCTCAAAATCGACGCTCAACTGGGAGGTAACCGTGCCCTGCAGTTTGCTCCAGGCGCTTGCGCCGCTCAGGCTGAGTTCGGCGGCCAGGCCTTCCTCGGCTTCGCTCATCAGGTACTGGCTTTCTTCGGCGGCCAGTTTTAGGAAATAGGCGTGGCTGGATGCTTCGCCGCCAAGGGAGACGATTTTCGGCAGGACTTCGGAGAGCGAGCCAATCCAGGCCGTGATTTTGGTGTTCAACATCTGTAATTTGACCGTGCGCTGCTGAAACTCGGAGTAGGTACGCATGGCTTGCTGGTTGTATGAGTCGGTGGCGATGAAGCCGTGCAGATAGGAACCGATTGTCCAGGCCAGTTCAGCGGCCTGGTTCAAGCGCGCGATGACGATATTGACCAGTTCGTTCAATCGCTTGGGGTCGGTTTGGGCGTTGGATGGGGCGATTTCAGACTGGAAACTGCTTTCCATTTCAGCCAGATGCTGGTCAAGTTCGGTCAGGGCGGCTTTGAATTCGTCTGAATCAAGCGAGGGATAGATGTTGGCAAGATTCCAGTGAGGCAGTTTTTTCTCGGTCATTTTGTTCTCCGTAAGTTTTTTATAGCGCCCAGGCGAGCATGAGGCCGAACAGGGCGATGATGATACCGAAATGTAGGAAGAGATTGCTGGTGACGAGGAGGGAAGCTGGCGGCAAAACCAGCACAAGAATCAGGTTAAGCAACACAAACCCGATTCCAATCAGGGGCAAAAGACCTTTACGATGGGCCAGGAAGGGGGAGGCCTGGTCTAAAAATTTTGAAAGCCATTGGGTCATTTTTCGTTCTCCTGTTCTTGGGGCTCCTGATGTTTTTCAAAATCGCGGAACTGGGCCAGCAGCCGCCCGGGGATTCTACCTTGAATTTTGACCCCGCCGCGTGTGTGCTCGATGCGCTCGACCTGACCAGCCTCGTGAAATTGTGAAATCAGGTGTCCCTGTTGGTAGGGCAGGTAGATTTCAATTGGAACGTAGGTCTCGTAGAGTTCGCCCTGAATCATCTGGCGCAACTCGCCCAGTCCGCTACCTTTCAGGGCTGAAATGGCGACGGCTTGCGGATATTCGCGGGCAATTTCTTCGGCCAGGGAGGGGTCTTGCAGGCGGTCAGATTTGTTCAGTGCAGTTACGACTGGAATATGACCGGCTTCAATTTCCTCAAGGGTTTCATGTACGGCCTGGTACTGGGCCATTGCGTTGGGATGCGAAATATCGACGACGTGCAGCAGCAGGTCGGCTTCGGCGATTTCTTCCAGCGTGGCATGGAAGGCGGCTACCAGCGTAGTAGGCAGTTTTTGGATGAAGCCAACGGTGTCGGTCAGCAGCGTGGCGTATCCGCCCGGAAGTTCCACCCGGCGGGTGGTCGGGTCGAGGGTGGCGAACAACTGGTCGGCGGCCAGCACATCGGCTTTGGACAGGTGGTTGAGCAGGGTCGATTTTCCAGCATTGGTATAGCCGACCAGCGCAACAGTTGGGATGCGGCTGCGTTTGCGTTGGGCGCGGTAACGCTCGCGGTGGGCGCGCACTTTTTCGAGTTCTTTTTTTAGGTGGCTGATTTTACGCCCGATTTCACGCCGGTCGATTTCGAGCTGGGTTTCACCGGGGCCGCGCAGTCCAACGCCGCCGACCGAGCCGGAACGTCCGCCACCGCCGCCAGCCTGGCGGGCGAGATGCGTCCACTGGCGGGTCAGGCGCGGCAGGTAGTATTCCAGTTGGGCCAGTTCGACCTGCAACATGCCTTCACGTGTGCTGGCATGCTGGGCGAAGATGTCCAGAATCAGGGCGGTGCGGTCGAGGACGCGCACATTTTCGCCCATCAGTTTTTCAAGGTTACGCTGGTGGCGCGGGTTGAGTTCACTATCGAACAGGATGACCTGGGCCAGGGTTTCCTCGGCCAGGGCTTGGAGTTCCTCGACCTTGCCAGAGCCGATATAGCTTTGCGGGTTGGGCTTGTCGAGTTTTTGGGTTAATTCGCCAACCACCTCCAATCCGGCAGTGTCAGCCAGCAGGGCCAGTTCGGCAAGCGAGTCGTCGAGCGTGAGCAGGTTTTTTTCCTGGAAAAATTCAACGCCGACCAGGAAGGCCCGCTCACGCGGCGGGGTGGTCGGTTCGGGGATTCGTTTTGGCATAAGATTTTTTAGTTTCAATGGGGTTCAAAAATCGTCCGTCAGTTGCGCGGGGGAATTTTCTTCTGCGCCGAAAAGTTTTGCCAGTTTGGGGTCGCTGGGCTGGGTGCGCAGGGGGAGCAAGACATGGAACATGGAGCCAGGGCATTTTAATTCATCGTAACCTTCCGATTCGACCCACACAGAACCTTCGTGGGTTTCAATGATTCCTTTGGTAATCGCCAGGCCGAGGCCGGGGCCGCCGCCTTTGAATTTGGTTTTGCCGCTGGAATGCAGCGAGACGTTGCCGAGTTGCCCGAACTTTTCAAAGATGATGTCCTGGTCTTCGGGCGAGATGCCGATGCCGGTATCATGGACGGTAATCTCGACAAATCCGGGCAGGGTGCGTCCGTCAATGGTGATGGTGCCGCCATCGGGTGTGTATTTGATGGCGTTGCTGACCAGGTTCTTGAGTGCCTGGTACAGGCGTTCCGGGTCGGCAAAAAGCAGTTCCTTGCTGCCATCAAAGGATTTGATTACCAGTTTGTGCCTGCGCTGTGCGAGGATGTCTGCAAAATCGGCTGCGAGCATATTGAAAACACGATTGAGCCAGACGGGTTGGAAGTTCAAAACCAGCAGGTGATTGTCAATTTGTGAGACATCAATCATATCATCCACGATTTCGCGCATCCGGCGGATGCCGTTGTGCGTACCCTGGATGAGCATGTTGATTTGCTCGTTTTCCTGGGCTGAAAGGTCGCCAATCATTGCGGCGTAGCCTTCGATAAGGGTCAGCGGGGTTTTCAGTTCGTGGGCGGCAACGGCGATGAAGTTTGATTTGCTCTTGTCGAGTTTTTTCAGGCGCGCCTGGGCAGTATGTAATTCGTTGGAAATATATTGCACCTGGCTTTCGTTTTCGAGCGCTCCGGCTTTTTCGACCACATGCAGGTAGATGGGCATCAGGCCGGTCATCAGTTCGAGGGCCGAGTCGGCGTCGAGGCTTTCGCGGGCAATCTCGAAGGAGCAGGTAACAACCTGGTTTAACAATCCGCTCAGGTTGCGTTCGCCCTCTTCGAGATCGGTCTGGGTGCGGGCCGCCGACCATTCCTGCAGGACGGGGTCGAGCCAGGTGGCATCGCCGGAGAGCAGGGCCTGGGCCAGTAAATCGAAGAAGCGCGTCAGTTGCCCCTGAAAGTTTTCGCGCACCCCCGCCCCGCGCGCCAGGCTGCTGGCAACACGCATTTGCACCGGGGGCCGAATCTTCTCCAGGCTGTCTTGAATACTCATACGTATAGTTTAGCGCAGGACAGGTTTTTTGGCAATTTATCTTTGCGCTATGTAACCTTCGAGCCAGGTCAGCACGACCTCGCCAACGATTTGCAGACTGCGTGCTGAGACTTTATCGGGGGTGTCTTCGATGGTGTGCCAGTAGGGATAATCGAAATCAATGATGAGCACTGCGCGGATGCCAGCCTCAACGAAGGGGATATGGTCGTCGAGCATGGCGTATTTGTATTCGGGGATGAAGTAGTCCTGGTGGCCGAGTTTGGCCGCTGTTGCCCAAATTTCCTCTGTCAGGTCAGGGTCGGAATTGTATTCCTTGTAAATGTTCAGGTCGGCGTCGCCAATCATATCGAGCAGGATGACCGCTTCGGGGTGATAGTCGAGTTCATCCACAAAGGCATATGAACCGAGAATCCAATCCCAGCCAGGGATACCGCCCTGGTCTTCAGTGTCAAATAACAGCAGACCGACCGGCGCATCGGCGGGCAGAACGCGCGCAAACTCAAGCAGGACAGCCACGCCCGATGCGCCGTCATTGGCTCCCGGCACGGGCAGGGAATGATTGGCCGGGTCGGGGTCATCATCGGCGTAGAAGCGGCTATCGTAGTGGGCCATGAACAGGATGGGCGGTTTCTCTTGTCGCGTAGCCAAAATGTTTGTGATGGGATGACCCATGCGCTCGGTCTTTTGCAGCGTGACCTGCCAGCCCTGGCGCTCAAATTCCTGTTGCGCATAAACGATGAATTCAGCATGGGCGGCGCTGCCGGGGGTGCGCGGCCCCATGGCGTCCTGAGCCAGGACGTGCTGGTAGGCGCGCTCACCATCGAAGACGAGGTCTTCGGGCTGTTGTGGTTCGCCGGGCGTGGCAGGCGTGCAGGAGAGCAGCAGGGCTGCACAACAAAGCATGAAAATCAGTTTCGTGTTCATCCGTTGCTGTCCTTTTAGCGAATTTTGGCGCGAATTTCTTCGGCTTCCTGCTCCAGTTCGGAGGTTCGCGCCTGAACGGCTTCGGCGGTTTTTAGGAATTCGCGCGCCATGCCGCCGATTTCGTCACTGCGTTGGGCCAGTTTGTCGAGGTCTGCGGGGTTGAATTTGCGCTCTTTCAGGTCGCGCGCGGCCTGGGCCAACTGTTCGAGCGGCAGGTTGATTTGGGCGGAGATGGTGACGGCAACCAGGAATGCCAGCCCCAGGAAAGCGGGAATGGAGAGCAAACCGACAATCATGGCAAGCAGGCTTGAGAATTCGGCTTGCTGACCAAGCGCATCGAGTTGCGCCCGGCCTTCGTTACGCAAAAGTACCAAGTCAGCATAAAGGCTGTCGAATTGCTGGTTGATTTGGACGGTCAATCGCTCGGCTTCGCTCCAATCCTGGTCTTCGTAATCGAGCGCGTCTTGCTCATCGACTTCATCAATAATTTGCGCGACAAGAGCGGCCAGGGTTTCTTTTTTAGCAGCCAGGGCTTCAAAAGGAGCAGAATTGCCGGTCGGCGGTTGTTGCTGCAAGGCCAGCAGGGTTTCATCGATGCGCTGGTCGAGAGCGGCCAGGCGCATTTCAGCCAGTTCGGAGGATGTGACAGAATAATTGACCAGCCCCAGGTGGTATTGCTTGAACAAGGTTTCGAGCTGGTAAATGCGGCGATTTTCTTCAAACACAATGCGTGACTGGTCGTTAAGCGCAACGATATTGAGGATATTGAACAGGAAGATGCTGAGCGCCAGCACACAGAACACGAACAGGACGCTGAAAACCAGCACAAGGCGGGATTGGGTATTGGAACGCGAGATGGAAGATTTGTTTTTCATGATGTCCTACTCCGCTTTTCGTCCGGGCTGGGTAATCTTCAGCCGCCGCCGCCGTGACTCATAAAGCGCCTGGCGCAGGTCTTCGATTTCCTGCTTGGCGGCTTGGTTGCGGGATTGTTCGGCAATCGCCAGTTCTTCGAGCGCCCGGGCGAGGTTGCCAGCCACGCCGCCTGCCAGCGGCTGGCCGGAACGATGGACATCGCCGCCAATGCTGGTAATGGTATTGCGCAAATGGCTGAGCGGACGGACCGCCAGCGCAATGGCCTGGTAGCCAAGTAAGGCCAGGAAGAGCATGGCAGCCAATGCAATGACAATCATCAGCAGGCTGCCGTTGGCGTCTTCGGGAAAGTCGGACAGGGCGCGCTGGCGGTCTTGCTCGACGCCGATGATGATGGAGCGCAGCATAAACGTCAGACTTTCGTTGTTTTCTTCGAGCGCGTAAACGGCGTCCAAAGCATCTTCATCTTCCAGTTCATCAATGAATTCAACCACATACTCAAAATCATCCCGATGCGCGGCGCGGAATTGGTTGAATTCGTCCACTTCTGAAGCCAGGTCGCTGATATAGAACTCCTCGTCGCCCCGGAAACTTTCTTCCTCCTCGAGCCGGGCCATGGTTTCAGAAATGCGCTCTTCGGCCTGGAGCGCTTTTTCGGCAGCGCCGGAGGAAGGCAAACCGTAAGACAGGCTGAAAAACTCCAGAGATTCTTGCACCTGTTTTTCGGCCAGGTCGAGGGCAACCGAAGATTCCAGTTCACCCAGGACAAACATGCGCTCGATTGCGGCGTCAAACGGGACAGACGATTGGCTGAAGGCGGCAACCAGCATGGCCAGCGCCATCAGGCCGATAATTAATCCCAGCCATCCCAGGGAGAAAAACGCGCGAATGTAGGTCATGATTTTATTCATCGTTTGCCTCCTATTTGGCGTCCATCACGATTGCGCCTTCCCAATCTTTGGGAAGGGGATGTTCCAGCATTTGGGCGCAGGCTTCGATATACAGTTTGGCGGCCTTGTCGCCGGGGTCGCGTTCGAGGGCCTGGTTGAACAATTTGGCGGCGTCCTTGAACTTGCCTTGCTGGTACAGTTCGATGGCGCGTTCAAAGTCAGGGCGGGCCGCTTCGCGCAGGTCAGCGGATTCGGACGGCAGACCCTCGTACACTTCGTACAAACCGAGGGCATTGACGCGCCCCTTGACAACCGCCTTGCCCAGCGAGCGCATCTTGAACGTCACCGGCTGCGACATCTGAGCCAGGGTGTCTTCGCTGATAATCATCGAGGAGCCGTAGAACTTGTTCAGGCCTTCGAGCCGGGCCGTCAGGTTGACGTTGTCTGAGAAGGCATCTCCCTGCATGCGCAGGTCTTCGCCAATCATGCCGACCATCATCGGGCCGGTGTGAATGCCAATCCCGACCGAAATAGGCGGCAGGCCGCGCTCCTTGAGGGTGGTATTGAAAGCCTGCACCGCCTCCGATTTTTCGATGCCCGCCCTTACGGCATCCGCGACACCGTAGGGGAAAATCGCCATCATGCCGTCGCCCAGGAATTTGACCACAAATCCCTCGTGCTTCTGGATGATGGGGCTGACCAATTTCAGGTACTCGTTGACAAAGTCGAAGTTTTCCTGCGCGGTCATCTTTTCGGACAGGGTCGTAAAACCGCGAATATCGGAGAACATGACCGCCATCTCGGCGCTGACGTGGTCGCCCAACTGGACGTTGGTGATGCTGTCTTTTTCAAGGAATTCGAGGTACTGGGAGGGGATGAAGCGCTGGGCCGCGCTCAGGAACTGCTCCTTCAGGCGGTTCGATTTGGTGATGGAC
>JAWOIR010000190.1:0-7400 GCA_046484545.1 Anaerolineales bacterium | reverse complement strand
CGGACATGATTCTAACCGCCATTGCCAAATATGGCCTCAACCCTGCCGAGACTCTGATGGTCGGCGACCGCGCCCTCGACATCCAGGCCGGGCAGGCGGCAGGTGTGGCAACCTGTCTGTTTGGGACGGCCCATCTGTCTGTTGCCGCAGATTTTCATGTTTTACATCTCTCAGAAATCCTTGCTCAAATCGCACCCGGAACAACCTGACCACCTGGCCAGGCAAAGAACCATCCACCCGCCTGATGAAACGCCGCATCCCTTTTCCTAATAATGAGACAAACTCACCAGAAGGAATATCGATGAAATCTCAATTCTCCCAAACCGCTCTCACCAAGCAAGCCCAGGACTTTATGCAGGTCGACCACCTGGTCTTGCGCGGCAGCAACTTTGAGATGGGCCGCCAACTGGCAGAAATCGCCATCCAGGAGCATCGCATCCATAAACATCCCGGCGACCCGGCCAAAATTGGCGCCCAGCGCCGCTACATGCAAAAAAACTTCCCCCTGCATTATGAGCGCATGCGTGGCGCAGCCTCGGCCCTGGGCGTGGACATCGAAAAAGACGAAGTTGATTGCAGTTACCTCAACTATGCGCCGCGCCTGCCAGCCTGCTCAACCGTGTACTACCCCCCGGCCTTTACCGCAGACGGACACGCCATCCTCAGCCGCAATTTTGATTTCACCACCGGCACTTTCATGGCCACCCCAACCGAACCCGGTGAAATGCCCGCCGCCGCCCGCGCCTATGTCATCGAGACCTACCCGGATGAAGGCTACCCGTCCATCTACATTGCCGCCTTCGACCTGCTGGCTGGTTGCACCGACGGCATCAACGCCGCCGGGTTGATGGTTGCGCTCAATGCTGATGGCGAGTCAGGCCAGAAATTCCCCATCATGCCCACCTTTGGCAGCGCGGTGGGGGTCAGTGAAATTCAGCTCCTGCGACTTTTGCTGGAGACTTGCGCCACCGTTGATGAAGCCAAGGCGCTCTTGCTGGAAAACAAGCACTTCTACATGTGCGCACCCTGCCACTACCTGATTTCTGACCGTTCCGGCAAATCGTTTGTCTGGGAATTTTCCCCCACACGCAATGCTGAATTCATCATCGATGGTAACCAGCGCCCACAGGTGCTGACCAATCACCTGCTGCACTGCTATGCTTCGCTGGATGACCTGCCACGGGACGATTTTGGCGCCAGCACCTACCAACGCTGCCGCACACTGACCAGCCTGATAGAAAACAACCCGCCACCCTTTACCCGCGACCAGATAACCGCCTTCAATGCCGCGGTCGCCATCACCGACGAGTCCTATCCCGAACCCCAGCCGGTCCCGGACCGCACCCTCTGGCAAACCCTCTACGACGCCGAGACTCTGACAATGGATGTGGATTTCTACCTCGGCGATGATATCCTATTCACCGAGCCGCTCAAGCGCGAGCCGCGCCGCTCAGGTTTTCTTCAATTCAAACTTGGCTGATTGGGAGAAAGAATGTTCACATGAAACCACAAAAAACCCTTCTCACTATCTTAATTCTCTTAATTCTGGTCGTTGCCGCCTACGCCATCGACTTTCGCGCCGCGCAGGCGCAAACCCAAACCGAAGACCATGTCCAGTCTTTCAGCCTGGGTATCGAGCAAGGCCAGCCCAAGCCGGTCATCACCCAACTGACCATCTATGTCGAAGAACCGGCCTACCTGCTCGGCTCTGTCCGCCAGGGACTGGTGAAAGCCATTCAAGACACTTACGCCATTCAGGACTTGCGCGTGGTCTACGCTATGCCCGGCCCGCAGGATGGCGCGGTAATGTATGTCAAAGTGACGCCAAAACAATTCATCTGGCTGCCCCTGTTTACCTGGGCCAATTTCGACCTGCGCCTGGTGTATGCATCTGATGGCAAACTGGACTGGATGGACGACAGTTTTGTCAACATGACCGAAAGCCCTTCGTTACGCATGAAAGGCCAGTTTAGCCTGACTGATTCATCAATGGGCGTGATGACCCTGCGCGGCCAGGCCCGTTACCTCGGACGCCAAATCGCCGCCGAATTTCTCGAAGCGATACAATTTCACCTGTACTAAAGGAATAACCATGCCCCAAATTACCCTTGGCGAACTGCAAATCCACTACACTCTGAGCGGACACGGACAAGAAGCCCTGTTGATTTTCCCCGATAACCTGCACTGCGCCCAGGCCTATCAGCGCGAAATCGAACACTTTGCCGATTCATTTCAGGTATTGGCCTTCGATTACCCTGGCAGCGGCCAATCCACGCATGAGCGCAAATATCCAGATGAGTTGGAAGTCGATTACTACGGCTTCCTGGCAGACCTGGCCTGCCACCTGCTGATGGAGTTGAAGATTAGCGCCTGTCATCTCCTCGCCACCGGCGGCGGTGTCCTGACCGCCCTGCACTTTGCCGGGAAGCAGGCCCCCCAGCACAACCTGCGCAGCCTCAGCCTGATTGCCGATAGTTTCATGGCCGATTTCGACACCCGCACCCTGCATCGCTGGCTGGATGTCCGCGAGCACTACTACGTCCGCAATGCGCGCAACCTGCAAGCCTGGCACGCTGAAAACTGGCGCGCTCTTTTGGATGAAGACACCCGCTTCATGCGCCAACTGGCCGACCGGGGCGGATACGCTGTCCCGAACAAAATCCTGAACTGCATCCCATGCCCCACCCTGCTCATCGGTCACCTGCAAGACCCTGCCCTGCCCGACCTGGCACACGAATATGCCCGCATCAGCAATCTCATCCCCGATTGCAGCCTGTACCTGTCCAGCAAGGCCAACCATCCTCACCTTGAGCGCCCCTACATGTGGTCAGATACCCAAACATTCCGCGCAATGGCCGATGCGTTCCTGTCCAAAATCACAGAAAAATCATGAAAATCATCATTCCTACCATCGGCTCACGCGGCGACATCCAGCCTTATATCGCCCTCGCGCTAGGCCTGCAAAAAGCCGGTCATACGGTTACCCTTGCCACGCATCCCTGTATGCGCGGTTTGGTCGAATCCTACAAGGTCGCGTTTGCGCCGATTGGGCCAGATATCGATATCAACCACGAAGCCGCCATGATTCGCGCCAAATCACCCAACTGGATGGCCGGTTTTCTGCGCGTGATGAAGTTTTCTTTTTCCATGCTGGAACAATCTCACGCTGACCTGCTGAAGTTGTGCCAGGGCGCTGACCAAATCATCGTCTCTCACACTGCGGCAGGCAGTATGGAGGCTGACAAACTCGGCCTGCCGGCAGTCAGCGTCACACTAATGACAGAAGCCATTCCTGTCAAAGACCCCAAAGACTCGGTTATCAAACGGGCATTCATGAAACTTGCCGGAGCCGGAATGGGATTGGTGATGACCCGCCCCCTCAACGTAATTCGCAAAAAGGTCGGATTGCCGCCAATGGGGCCAACCGGAATCACTTCCCCGACCCTCAACCTGATTCCATTAAGTGCGCATATCTCCCCGCCCAGCCCGCATTGGGAGTCACGTCATCGCATGACAGGCTACTGGTTTGCATCCACACCTGAAGCCTGGATTCCGCCCAACGACCTGGTGGCCTTCATAAAAGCAGGCAAACCGCCGCTGGTAATCAGCTTTGGCGCAATGGCGCTCAGCGGCGATGACGCTTTGGAAGCAGCCAAAATCAGCATCCAGGCTGTGCAACAGGCTGGTATGCGCGCCATTATCCAGGGGTGGGATGAGCCAATGAAGCAACTGGAAATTCCAGAGAACATTTTCCACGCCGGTTCTGTCCCGCATGACTGGCTCTTGCCGCAGGCCAGCGGGCTTGTCCATCATGGCGGCTTTGGCACAACCGCCGCTGGGTTCAAGGCGGGTATTCCCATGCTGGTCATCCCGCACATCATTGACCAGTTCATCTGGGGCAACAAAGTTGCTCAATTGGGCGTCGGCCCGAAACCTATTGCCCGGCCCAAATTAAAAATCGACAATATGACGGAAGCACTACTTCAAATGTCCTCCCCCGAAATACATGACAAGGCCTGTGCGCTGGGGGCATCCATCCGCGCTGAACCGGATGGGATAACAGAAGCCGTTCGCCTGATTGAAGAGACCGCAACCCGCGTATCAACAGCATACCCACGACTCTAATTTGTTTCCATCGAAGAACGCTATTTTCTCAAGCACCTGCGCGCCATATTCAGCAAGGCAAAAACCGCTCCTGCGATAAGGCCAAATGCAATCACTTGTCTATCCGTGACAAGCACCTGGCTGTCCTTCAGCGTTATTCCCGACCTTGCCAGCAAAATCCCAATGGTGCTGTTCTCGACATAGGCCTGATTGCCAATCGTGACAATGCCGCCATGCCCGCCTTGGAGATTCAGGTCACGTCCGGCAACCGCAATGTGGCAGACAGTATCAGCAGTGCTAATATCTCGTCCGGCGACAAGGCCGCCAGCCAGGCTATTCTCCAGGCTGGCATCCTGCCCGGTGGAAAGATAACCAATCACTTTATCCATTTTTACTCCTGTAATTTTTAGTTGTCTAATTGCTGCAAATACCGGCCCTTATGGCAAAGATAGACATAAACATCAGCCGAAAACCAGGAACAACAGCAAACCAACAATCACAACGACCGCATTGAGCAGGTTGTGCGCCAGGATGGGACCGAGAATGCTGCGGGTGCGCAGGAACAAGAAGGCATAGAAAATGCCGAACCCAAGGCTGGCCAATTGCTGAAGCAGGTTGAAGTTTGCCACCTGCAGCGGGTTGAAGACGATTTTGATATGCGCGAGCATAAAAATCAGGGTGGCGATACCGGCAGCCAGGAGCGCGTTCGGCTTGTCGGCCAGTCCGACCCGTTTGCCGTACACCAGCAAGGGTGTCATCACCAGAGCGCGGAATAGGATTTCTTCGCTCGTGCCGGAGAGCAGGAATTGGAAAGCCAGGTAACCGCCCACATTCCAGGCTGTCAGCGGGAAGTCCAAGAACGCCAGCAGCGCCGACTGACCGCCAGAAGACACCATTAAATAACCCATAACACCCTGGACGAAAAACCAGAACAGGCAGAACTGCAACACCAGCCGAACCGAATAACGCCATTCGTTCAGGTTGAAGCCGAAGTCTGCAAACGAAATGCGGAATATCCGGCTCAGGAGCAGGATGGCCAGAAAGGCGAACAATCCCTGCCAGATGTGGTGAATCGAAAGGTACAGGAAGCTGCCATCCGCGTCAAGAAATTGCAGGGATTGATAAATGGGCTGCGCCAACAGGGAGGCGATTTCACTAATCAGACGAGTTAGTACCAGGAATGCCAGACCAAAAGGATGATTTTTCCAACAGTTTGCCAGGTTTGGTTTTTCATCGAGAAACTACTTTTCAGCCTTGATGATTTTGACGATGGCATTGGTAGCGGCGGCATGGCCTGAACCGTCGATTTGGTTGGTTGTGCCGCAAAAGTACAAATCTGTATCGGGGTTGTACCAGGCAAAAGAACCGGTCTGGCCCCAGAACCCCAGGATTTCCTTAATCGGCTTGAACGGGGAGATAAACCAGGGTGTCCAAATCTTCTCCAGCCCCACCCCGAATAAGAATAATCCCGGCGGCGGCAGGATAACATTCCATTTTTTCATTTGCTCGACGCTTTCTACCGGGAAAAAGCGACCCTGGAAAAATGCTTTCAGGAAAATCATCACTTCTTCGGCAGTGGAAACGATTCCGCCTTCCACAGAGATGGAGGCCATATACGCTGGAAGCCAGAGTCTTTTCGCCTGGTAGTAAAAAGGGACCGGCGAACTGTCGTTGATATCCTGATAGGTATAGGTATTGCGCAAATCAAGCACATCGAAAATATACGTTTTGAACACTTCGCCCATCGTTTTTCCGGTCACCGTTTCGATGATTTTGCCAAGAATCTGGTAATTGGTATCCGAGTAAGCAGCTTTTCCTTTTTTGCCCGGCTCAAAGTTTGGCTTTAGCTTCTTGACCGTGCTGATAGTTTGCTTCACAGGCCAGGATTGGTCAACACCTTCCAAAAGTCTTGAAGCGGCTGTTTTTCCATCGGGCTGTTTGTGGAAGAAATAGTCGGGTAGGCCAGACGTGTTGGAGATAAGATGCCGGATGGTGATTTGAGACGAATATTCAGCCCCTTTGAGAACATGCAGCCCGTGCACATCTTCCTCAGGCAGGTACTTCGCAATGCTGTCATCCAGACTCAATTTTTGCTCGTCGATGAGCCTCATGACCACCGCAGTAACGTATAGCTTGGTGACACTGGCGATGAAATATGGACTGTCGGCCTGCATTTCACCTGCCGCGCCAGTCCACGAGAAACTGCCGTCACCGCTCTCGATGCGCAAAACAGTACTGAATACGTTCTTTTTCTTGATGATGGTTTGCAATTCGCGGTTGAGAAATTCGTTGTTTATCTTTTTCATGAGTATGCTCCTTACGACAAATTTGCGTTCAAATGTTTTTGAAACACCTGCACGTAATAAATGGTAAACAGGACAAGTCCCACGCCCGAGACAATCAGGGCGGCAGCCTGAAACCAACCAGTTCCAACTGCAGGGATGAGGTACCAGACGAGCAACAAGACCGCCGATAGAATAAAACAGACATTGAATGCCCTGGACCCCGGGTCATATTCCAGAGCCTGCCGCACATCCTTCTTCCTGATAACAGCGACATGGCTGGTTACCCATGAGCCAACAAACATGGTGACAATTAGCAAAACATAGAAAGTCATCCATGCCCGGGGCATGTCCAGAAACTCTATTGCAATAAGTTGCTGCAAGCCCAAAACAAGATAGAAGGCAGCAAAAAAGAGATGAGTTTTGGCGGTCAGGTTGATGACTCTGAAACCGAAAAAGTAGTTATTCATAAAGGTGTACCAGAAGATGACGCACAGTAAAAGGCTTTGCAAGCCGGTGGCAAACACCCAAAGAAGGTCGGGAAAGGGTAATGAGCGCAAGGCAGAAGCCAATGCGCTTCCCAGGGCCGCTACAGTGATACCCTGAATGACTGCGCCCAGGGCAAAATGAACTTCGGCTTGATAATTACGTTTGAGTTCGGGTAAGTCTTGCATGCCTGTTCTCCTTATTTCTCACCGGCAAGGCCAACCTGACCTATCATTTCCTTGCCCAAAAAATCGCCCGGCTCGATTCATTTGAATAGGGATTGCCTTTTCTGTCTCCGTATAAATGCTCAATCGCAAAACCGTGCCTTTCCAACCATGTCTGAACTTCTGGGGTACTTACCGGATGTTTTTGCTGGAAGTACTCATGCTCAACGGTGTTTCCGTCTGGTAAGGTTACTTTTGTGATGCGTCGAAATTTCGCCAAGCGATTCGGAACAACGAACCAGACTGTTTCCGTCCATGATTCAATGGACGCGCCACCGCTACATAGACCTGTCGGGAATCCAGG
>JAWOIR010000257.1:0-6302 GCA_046484545.1 Anaerolineales bacterium | reverse complement strand
GCCAGACCAAAGCATGAGCGGCACTGTTGAAGCGTGGGGCCGCCTGAATGCTGGCCCCAACGGTGAACCTGCCTTCCGCGTCGAGGTGCTGACGGCTGACGAAGCTGACCTCATCGGCACCATCGCCGTGAGCGACGGCGGCCAATTTTGGCTTTGGAATCCAGCCCAAAACGTGGTGCTGACCGGCCAGTTTGAAGAACTGTACGCCCGCATTGCCGCAGAAATGGCCGGTCAGGAATTCGACCACAACGGCGATTTTGACTACGATTTTGACGAGGCCGACGTGCCGCAAACTCCCGAAGAAGCATTGACGAGCGTTTTGTCCACGCGCGCTATCAGCGATTGTTCCCATCCCACTGGAAAGGTTATCAGGTTGTTGCCACTCCAGGTGAGATACAAGACAGACTAATGCGATTCTGGTCGCAAGGAGAAAAACGCCATTTGAAAAGCGACTAGCCAACAGACACTTTTGGCGAAAAATGGTCTCGATACGCCCCTACCGGGGCTACTCGACCAACTGAAGCAAACTGTACGGTGGCTAGAAAAACGATTCAGTTCATCCTTCTATACAGGCTTTTCATACGTCGGTAAATATCGACAAAATTACCAAAATGCTCGTCATAAGCGGCGCGATGGGCTGGCATGGGCTGGTAACGACGTTTGAATTGAACCAGCCCCGGCACATTGTCAAACGAGATTTCACCCAGGCCGACAGCCGCAATCCAGGCTGCGCCGCGAGCATTGGCACAAATCGGGTCAGCAACCTGTTTGATTTCCATATCCATCACATCCGCAAAAATCTGGCACCACACATCCGACTGTGCCCCTCCGCCGACGATGTTGATGCTGTTTACCTTGCGCCCCATGAATTTTTCCACCGGCCCCAGCAGCCAGCGTGTATTGAAAGCAATCCCCTCCAAAAAAGCGCGGATGATATCCTCGCGCGTGTTATTCAGCGACAGGTTATACAGCCCGGCTCGCAGTGTGCGCTCTTCCACAGGGGCACGCTCGCCCCATAACCAGGGTGTATAGATTAACCCGTTTGCGCCCGCCGGAACGCGCGCTGCGATTTTATCGAGCACCTTGAAAATATCCGGCACATCGGCTTCTTGCAGCAACTCATCTTTGTGATACAGGATGTTATCGCGCAGAAACGTCAGGTTGCCGCCAGCCGTCGCTTGCAGCGCGGTCAGCAGGTAACGGCCCGGCAGCGCGCAGGGGATGGAAGCCAAGCTGGAAGCGATATCCGTTTTCTTGAACGGCACATGCGCCGCCATCCAAGAAGACGTGCCAATATACAGGTGCGTGGCGTAATCATCCACCGCGCCCGCGCCAATCGCGGCGGCGGTATTGTCGATGGCCCCCGCCACCACTTTGACATCTATCGCAAGCCCCAGCGCAGAAGTCACTTCGGGGCGCAGGTTGCCAATTACACGGGTGCAGGCCACAATCTCCGGCAGTTTTTCGCGCTCGATTCCCAGCGTACGAATCAGCCCATCGTCATACTGAATTGAATCCGGGTTGCGGTTGTCCGTCACCCAGGAGGTCACAATCGAATCGAAACTGGCGGTGAACTCGCCCGTCAGGCGCAGGTTCATATAGTCCAGCACATTCAAAAATTTATAGGTACGCGCATAAATTTCGGGAAACGCCTCGCGAATCAACAGCATGTGCGCGGCGGGGTCTTTGCCGGTCATCGAAGGCATTCCGCCGGTCAGCCGCACAAAACGCAAAACCTTGAAGACATCGGCCCCATTGATATTGAACACCCCGCCCAGCTGCCTGCGCAGGTAAGGCGCGCCACGCATATCCATCCACAGGATGGCATTGCCGAGGGCTTTGCCCGTTTTATCGACCGCCACCGTCCCCTCGCCCTGGGTGGAGCAACAAACGGCGACCACGCTCGACCCCGCGCCTGGATTCCGTTTTACCAGCCGCCCCCCCGCTGAAAGGAAGGCCGCCCACCACTCATCCGGGCTTTGCTCCGCCCCGCCGTCGGGCGTGATGATGAGCCGTACAGGTTCGCTTTCCCACGCCAAAACGCGCCCGTCGATGGTTATCAGCGCAACCTTCGCACCGCTAGTACCCAGGTCAACTGCCAGGACGAGTTTTTCGGTTGACATCAGACGCAAGCCGCCAAAACCGTCTCGAACCTGCCCAAAGCCTCATCGATGACCTGGTCGCTATCGGCCATCGAGGTGTACATGCGTGACCCTGCCAGGGTAACAAGCCCCTGCGATAGATAACCCGCGCCCATTTCCTCCATCATGTGCTTGCGCGGCTTGAGTTCGCGCGCCAGGCGCAGCGGGTTGCGGAAATCGAGCAGCATCACGCCTGAAGTCTCCAGGTGAACAATCGAGCCCTGGTTGTAGACTACAAAGGGCAGGTCATACTTCTCGATAACGGCTTGCAAGCCTTTCGTCAGCCGGTCTCCGGCGCGGCCAGCGATGACCGGGGCGTTGGTTTTCTCCATTTCCAGCAAGGCATAATATCCGGCCACGCACGAAAGCGGATTGGCTGCAAGCGTCCCGCCGACATAGGCCCGTTCACCAATCCCGCCAATGCCAGTGGCGAAGCGCATCATCACCTCCGCACGTCCGCCCACACCGCCAGCCATCGGGTAGCCGCCGGTGATGCACTTGCCAAACACCGTCAGGTCGGGGCAGACGCCGAAGTAGCCCTGAGCGCCGCCCATCCCCACCCGGAAGCCGGTCACAACTTCGTCGAAGATGAGCAGCGCGCCAAATTCATCGCATAGTTCGCGCACTTTTTGGTTGAAGTCAAACGGGACCGGGCGCGTCCCCGATTCCGGCCCCAGCGGCTCGACGATGACCGCCGCCGTTCCGCCCCGCAGCCGGTTGAACATCAAGAGACGTTTCAAGGCCCCCAGGCTGTTGGGGAAAATTTCTTCCGTGGCCGAACTTGCCCCACGCGGGATTCCTGTCGCTTCGAGCCTGCCCGTGCCGGGAATGTGCAAGCCGTAGACCATCGGGTCGCTCCAACCGTGATAAGCGCCGCCGACCTTGATGACGTATTTTTTCTTCGTGAATACCCGCGCCGCGCGGATGGCAGCCATCACACCCTCTGTCCCCGAACCCAACATGCGGAACATCTCAATATTGGGCATAAAGCGGTTGACCAGTTGCGCCAGTTTTAACTCGTATTCGTGGAACAATCCCGTCACCGGGCCGCAGGTTTGCACAATATCCATCACTTTTTCGCGCACGGGGGCATAGTTGCTTCCCAGCACGGTTGGGCCGCCGGCCTGCAAAAAATCGATATATTGATTGTCATCGGCGTCCCAGAGATAGGCCCCATCGGCTTTTGTGATGGCTATCGGAAAAGGATAATTGAATGCCAGGTTGTGCTGTACGCCGCCTGGGATGTATTTTTTCGCTTCATCGGTTAATTCTTTCGAGCGTTGACAGCGCGTATCAAAATAGGCCAGAAATTCCTGCATTCTCTCGCGCTTGATGGGGCGCATTGGCTGGCTGACCAGTTTGCTCAAGCGTGCATACACCTGTTTGGTGTCGTGATATTCGCTGATGGCATATTTTTGTTGGCTCATTTTATTCTCCGCTCGTAATTTCTTGCCCGTGGGCGGCTTTCTTCTGGTCTTTGCGTAATTTGGCAAAGGCCACCTCGCGCACAACCAGGGGAATTTTGCTCACCTTGCGTTCTGTGCAAAGCGCCAGCAGGTAAGCCAGCGCGCACTTTTCAAGGATTTCTACATTATGGCAGGCCCGCTCCATATCGTGACCAAAAACCAGCGCGCCATGATTTTGCATCATGTAGGCGTTGTTATGATTTCTGACATGCCTGGCAATCTTGTTCTTAAGCATCCCAGTTCCTGAAGGGGCATAAGGAATAACATCTACGCTCCGACCCAGGAAGCGAACCTGCTCATCGAACAAAGCCGGAATTGAGGCTTTTATCAACGTCAATGCGCTGGTATAGGCCTGGTGGGTGTGGATGATGGCATTCACATCTGCCCTCGCCTGATAGATTGCGGCGTGCATGGCGGCCTCAACCGATGGCTTGCGCTGACCCTCAACCTGTTTCAAGTCGAAATCCAACACGCAAACATCCTCCGGTGTCATCTTCATGTAATCGTAATTGGACGGGGTAATGGCAAAGGCCTTTTGGCCCAAAATTCGGATGGACAGGTTTCCCCCAGTTGCCATCAGGTAGCCCTTGCGGGTCAATTGCTGGGCGGTATCGACCACCTGGCTTTTGTATATCTGAAAGGTTTCCATAAAAGGCCTCGCTTCATCTTGACGATGTAAAGATTATAGAATAAAATCTTTACATCGTCAAGATGAAAGAGAGACATTTAGCTCTCTGATATTTGCCATGAAGAAGGCCGCAATTTGGGGTGTGAGCGCGCGCGCTCACACCCCAAATTGCGGGGCTTACCACGGGAATTCCTAAAGAACCGGAAATTTGCCATGACAAAAATAACCTACCATCACGGTGATTTAAAAAACGCGCTTATTCAGGCAGGAATAAAGATTCTAGCCAGTGACGGAGTCGGCGGATTGAGCCTGCGCAAGGTGGCGCGCGAGGCAGGTGTCAGCCATGCCGCACCGTATGCCCACTTCGCCGATAAACAAGACTTGATCGCCGCCATCGCATCAGACGGCCACAGGCTCATCCTTGAACAATTTGAATCGGTTCAAACGCGCTATGCTAACGACCCGTTGCGTCAATTTGTCGCTGCTGCGTGGGCATACCTAAAATTTGGGCTAGATTCCCCCGACCACTACCGCATCACATTTTCGGGCGTTCTTCAAGACGAGCACAGTCATCCCAATTTCATCGAGAACTCCCAGCGCAACATGCAGGTTTTGAAAACCATCGTCGAGGAATGCCGGGAAGCGGGCATCTTGAACACAGAAGACATCAGTTCCGAGTTACAGGCTGTGGTTGTATGGGGTATTCTTCACGGCCTGGTGCTGCTCATTATCCAGCAGCAGGTGCCGGGGCAGTTGTTAGAACAGTGTGCGCCTGAAGAGATGCTGGCTGCCGCGCTCCGACAAGTGACGCGCGTTCGTGTTGACGCCAGTATGTTTACGCGATAGAACATCGCGCCTGATTCACCTGCCCAGCAGTTCTGTCGAAACCAGATAGGCCGTGCGCTTCTCGATGAAGGTCAGGACGCGTTGGATAGCCTGCTCGTAGGCGGTCATATCGACCAGTTGGCGCGAGTCATTGACTGAGTCAATCAACCCGGCGTAGCGCAGGGTGCTCTGTTCGAAAGCGCCACTCAGAAAGACCTTCTCATAGACATCCCGCAAATTCTGCTCATAAAGCGACTTGAACGCTGGGACAGCCAGGAAGCGTTCCATGAGCACGTTTTCACCGCCCATGTTGCCCGGCCCATGCCCTCCGCCCATCGTCTGCGTATTGGCAAAATACAGGTCGTAACTGGCATTGCCACCCAGCGTTGGCAGGCTCTCGTTGGCGCCCCACATCAGCAGGGTAAAGCGCGTCGCCGATTCGTCGTAGTACCAGTAATAATTGTTGTTCATGCCAATCATCGAATCGGTGTTTACCAGTAAGTTATTGAGCGCAAGATAGGTGGCAAAGGCGTCCACATCCAGCCGGTCAGGCAGTTCGCGGACAAAAGTCTCGTCATCCGACTGGTTCACACAGCGGATAAACGCAATTAGCGGGCCAAAATCGGCATCATTGACCCGCGTCTCCTGCGTAAAGCTGCGCGCATAACCCATCTCCCGGTTCGAACACCCCTGGGCTTGGTTGTCTCCGTCAGGCTGTCCATCCCTGCTGGGGAACTGCGACATCTCTTCCGGCGGTCTCTTCCGGCGGGGTGAAATTTTCTTCAGGGGGCTGGCGCAAACCTTCAGGTCGAATCCGGCCATCCTGACGATTCTCGCCTCCCTTTGGCAACATCCCTTGGCCAAATCTGGGCATCCCGCCCTGTCCGCCGCGCCCACCCAGGGCGGTTCGCAGCGAAGCGTTGCCCATTAATCGGATCCCGACCTTTTCGATGTACGCGCCGTCAATCACAACATCCGCCTGGAAATAAAAATAGGTCGCTTCGACTAGCCCTCGAAGCGACCTACATACACGGTAACGCGTTGGTCGGGATCACACCTACTGTTGCGTTTCTGCCTTTGGTAAAGCAGGTTCCGTGTCTTTGCGGGGAGGGCGGGATTCGAACCCGCGGCGGAGTATAATCCCCGCACTCACTTAGCAGGCGAGCCCATTCAGCCACTCTGGCACCTCCCCAATATGAAGTTATAAAGTTGCGTTTCAAGTCGAACCCCTGGCTAACTTTC
>JAWOIR010000246.1:0-3736 GCA_046484545.1 Anaerolineales bacterium | reverse complement strand
CGCAGCCAGGTTGCTGGTGTACCCCAAATCGTCAATTACTGCAAGAATATGGGTCTGGGTTTCACTGGCAACATCGACCTTGCCATTCAGGACACGCGAAACGGTCGAAACAGATACGCCCGCGGCCTTTGCCACATCCTGGATTGTCACTGTCTGGCTTTTCTTGCGCATATAGGTTCCTGTGAAAAATTTTCCGGTATCCTTGCCGGTATCGTTACCGACATTATTGCATACCCCTGCAAGAATGTCAACCCTTTTAATGGATTTTTAAGGATTTTGGTGAGGGGAAATCGAATTGCGCGTGCTGTAGCAATTCCCGTGATAAATTCCCGCATTTTGGGGTGTGAGCGTGCGCGCGTTTGCGACACGCTCACACCCCAAAATGCGGCCTTCTTTACGGCAAATGTCAGAGAAACCAAAAAAGTTAGAACCAGTAATTTTCCAAAAAAACTCCCGCCGGGCGGCGGGAGTTTGCTATTCATTCAACAGGTGCCGGACGGCTGCATCCCGCTCACGGAAGAGGGTGACATCAAAGCCGGCGTTCCGGCAGGTGACTTCAACGAAATCGTGCGAGTGGTCTTCTGGCGACACAAGCAAGGCAACGCGGGCAGAAGGGTCAATTACAGGATCAGCCGGCAAATCACGATATGCGTAATTATAGTTATCGACTAACGAATCAACATTTCGACATTCGGTTAAGTCGGTCAGGTAGCGATTGATATTATACCGACGACCCATTTCGACCAAATCATGGTTAAGTTCGCTGGCAATCCTGGCATCAATTTCGCCGACAATTTTATGAATGATGTATTTGCCGTCCGAGGAGACGGTGTTCGTGCAGGTGGTGGACATGGTCACTCCTTTCACGAGGGCGACAGGCGCATGGCCAGCGAGAGCAGCAGGAACGCAACATTCAGCGCGGCAAACCGCCTGGGTCAGCCCACTATTCGCTTATCGCTCAAACTCTTTTCGGCTATCATGCGCATGAATAAACTGACAATTTCCGGGTCAAAATGCAATCCTGCCTGTTGTTGAATATATTCGAGAACTTCTTCTCGAGGCCATGCTTTGCGATAGAAACGGTCGGACAAGAGCGCATCCCACACATCTACAACCGCAAAGAGACGAGCCAGTAAGGGGATTTGTTCGCCTTTCAGTCCTTGCGGGTAGCCTGTCCCATCCCATTTCTCATGGTGAGAATACGGGATCGCCAAAGATGGCCGCAAATACTGGATGGGGTAAAGCCACTCGTAAGCATAAACAGGATGTTTGCGCATGATGACCCATTCATCATCCGTTAATTTGCCTGGCTTGAGCAAAATGCTGTCAGGAATGCCCATTTTTCCGATATCATGCAATAAGGCGCCGCGTCTCACATGGATGATTTCGCTCTCCGGTATTTGCGCCAGCCTGGCAAGCTCAATAGTTGTTTCTGTTACTCGCAAGGTATGCCCTTCGGTTTCTTTATCACGCAAATCCAAGGCTTTGGACCAGCCTACTATCGTCATATCATAAGCAAGCGTCAAGTCTATATTCGAACGTTGCAAATTTTGGAAAAGTTGACCACTATCAATGGCTATCGAAGCCTGTCCTCCAAGCGCACGGAGAAAATCCAACCAGTTCTGGTCTGCTTGCAAGGATGTGCGGCGAAAGACTTCCAGCACGCCCACCAATTTCCCTTTGGCTATCAGTGGTTCAGCGCAGAAGGACACAAAACTCTCGCCCTCGATCAATGCTGTTCGCAGAAACGGCTCTTCAGGGTTTGATAAATCAGGCGCAAAAATCGTCTTTCTCTCCAAAGCGGCGCGTCCCGCGTGACCCTCGCCAAGTCGAAGTTGCGTCTTTCCTATTCCATTAGTGCGAAAACCTCGTCCGGCCACAAATTCCAATACCAGGGAATGAGGGTTGAGCAACAAAATATCGGCCGCATCGACGCCCAGGCTAATGGTTACTTGTTCGAGAATGGTGTTTAATGACAGCGACAAATTGGTTGTATTGACAATGGCAATATCAATCTCCCTCAATGCCTGGAGGCGGCTAAGTTGATTTTGCAATTCCATTTCTGCCCGTTTACGTGTACTAATATCTATCGATAGGATGAACAACCCTTCAGGTACAGGTTCCATCTTGAGCGTAAACCAGGCGGCTGTGTTATCTGAATATACAAATTCATTTTCAAGTTCTGCGGCTTGTCGTTCGTTCATGCATTTTTCCAGCGTGGCAAACATTGGCGTGTTTTCGATACCCGGATAAACCTCCATCATCGTACGCCCGAGCATTTCGTCCTTAAATTTCCGCCCCTGCCTGGCAACGGTCTCATTGACGTATAGGTAGCGAAAATCGAAACCAATGATTTGACAGCCTTCCAATAAATGGTCGAGAATGGAATAGTCAGGTTTGCTTGCCATCATCTCACCTCATTGTACCGATAAATTGCGGGCTAATTGCCGGCCCAGACTCAGCCTAGTTTCCACCAACACAACCAGCAACTTAAACTGGGAAGCGCCCCCTTTTACGATGATGGTTTCGTTTCGATAAAGGTATGATACTAAATTTAGAAGGGCGATTCAGGAGGATAATCTTCTAACAGATACGAAGAACAGGCTCAGGCCTTACGGCAGACAAGGACGCCTTTGCCGATTGGGACAATCAGGGCATCCACTCTCTCGTCGGTTAATGCCCTGTCCAGCATCGGCTTCAAGTCTTCTTGATGACTGAGAGCATTATCTGCAATAAGCAGGCCGCCCCTTAGCAACCTGGGGACAATTGCTTCGTAACATTCGCCATAAACTTCTTTCTCGGCATCCAGGAAACAGAAAGCAACATTTTCAAACTGCGGGAGGTGATTTCGGGCATCGCCTTCCATAAGAGTGATGGTTTTTTCTACCTGTGCGGCTTGAAAAGTTTCGCGCGCCAATTGCGCTTTCTCTGGCAATATTTCAAAGGTGTAGAGCGTTCTCTCCAGCATTTCACACGCGATGGCTATCCACAATGTTGAATACCCTGCGCTTGTCCCAATTTCAAGATATACCCCTTTCGGCGCGCCGGCGGCCAACAAGGCCAGAAGCTTGCCCGTTTCTGATGGTATCTGGCGCAATCGCCGATTTCGTTCCGTCCCATCTATGCGGTCTTGTGCGTCCATCTTTTCCAGATACTTCATTCGGGCCAGAATTGGTTGGCGAATTGAATGAAACATGATGATTCGCTCCTGTCAGACTCTCAGCACACTGCGAAAGCCGCGCAAGGCATAGCATGATTCTACGCCGTTGTGATACACGAAGACGGTTTTATAGCAGCGGTCTCAGAATGCCTGTTTTTAGTTAAAGATAGTTGCCTGAATTGCCCAAAAAGACGGTGTTTTTGACGGGCCAGGGATTTCTCAGCATGCTGTTGTTGGGCAACCGACTCACGCTCGCATCAGAGCTGTGTCCTTCTCAAGAGCTGGGCATTGATGGCTACGATGACGGTGCTGGCCGACATGAGCACCGCCCCGAGCGCGGGAGTGAGGAGAATACCCCACGGGGCCAGGACTCCGGCCGCAAGCGGAATGGCAAAGATATTGTACCCTGCCGCCCACCATAGGTTCTGGAGAATTTTCCGGTATGTGGCGCGGGAGAGGTTCACAATTCGGGGAATGTCACGGGGGTCGGAGCGGACAAGAACGATGTGCCCCGCCTCCACCGCCACGTCGGTGCCCGTCCCGATGGCAATCCCAATGTCTGAGGCGGCCAGAGCC
>JAWOIR010000009.1:0-2680 GCA_046484545.1 Anaerolineales bacterium | reverse complement strand
CGGGGCCGCTTAATTGCAATTATCCTGGGCTCCGTCAGAATCGCTCTGGTTTTGGGTCGGAGTTTTTGGCTACTGGGCGGCTGGCGTGTGCCTCATTTTATCAAAGGGCTGGGATAAAACAGATTTCCGATTCAGGCAGGTTGCGCGTCATTTTTTACGCCGATCTTGCTCATGGCATACTCCGCCAACGCGGTAATCGTCAGGCTGGGGTTGACACCAGGATTGGCGGGAACAATCGAGCCGTCGATGATATACAGGCCGGGATAGTTGTGGACTTGGAAGTCCTCGTCCACAACGCCTTCAGCAGCGCTGGCCCCAATCGGCGCGCCGCCCAGGATGTGGGCGGTGGTCGGCAATCCGAGCAGGTTTTCGCCGAACGAGCCGAGAGGAACGCCGTCAGTGCGGCGGGCAAAGTCGCGGGTGATTTCGTGTGAACCTTCGACCCGGGCATTAATTTTATAACCCGGCTCCTCCTCGGCCACCAGTCCGGTGCGGAATAGGGTAAACAAACTGCGCCCAATACGGAATTTCATACGATTATCGACATGCTGCATGACCAGCAAAATCGTCGTGTTGTGCGCCCAGCCGGGCAGGAACATGGCTTTGGCAAAGTCAAACGGATGGGTCAGTATCCAGCCCAGGAAGCGCAACAGGCGCACGAAAACCGGCACGTCAATATCAATCAGTGGGGCGGCCAGGAAACGCATCAGCGAGGAACCGTCGGGGTAGCGCACCGGCTCGACGCGCGTGTTCTCGTCGATGTTGAAAATCGAAGAAATCGAAACCCCCTCCGAGTAGTTGACATCGCTCTTGCGCGCCAGCCCGCCCAACAGGGCTTCGGAGTTGGTGCGCACCACATCGCCCAGGCGCGGCGAGAGATTGGGCAGGGACTTTTTGACATCGCGCAGGTGAAGCAGCAGACTCATCGTCCCCATGACCCCGGCGGAGAAGATGACGCGCTTCGCCACCACAGTTTGTTTCCGTTTAAATGGGTTGGTCGAACTCTGGAAGGTGACCTCGTAAGTGGGGACAAAGGACAAAAGACCAACGACCAAGGCTTTTTTATCCACCTCTTGCCCTTCGTCCTTTTGTCCTTCGTCTTCCGTCAAAGACTTTACATCTACCACCTCAGCCTCGGCCAACACTTCCACGCCCAGTTTTTCAGCAAAGTACAGGTAATTCTTGGGCAGGGTGTTCTTGGCATTATGGCGGCATCCGACCATGCAGCCGCCGCAGTGCTGGCAACCGGCGCGGTCAGGGCCCTGGCCGTCGAAATACGGGTCAGGGACGGTTACGCCCGTTTCGCCGAAATAGGCCCCAACCTCGGTGGCGCGGAAGGTCTCTTCCATGCCCATTTCAGCGGACATCTGGCGCAGGATTTCGTCGGCCCGCCACAGTTTGGGATTGCGGGCCACACCCAGCATGCGCCTGGCAGTTTCATAGTGCGGCTTGAGGACTTCACCCCACTTAATCGGGTTGTTCCAAGCCGGGGTGGAGAAGGTTTCGTCGGTTGGGACTTCGAGCACATTGGCGTATCCCAGGCTGCCGCCGCCAACGCCCGCACCGTGCAAGACCATCACCCCTTTAAGAATGCTAATTTGTAAAATGCCAAAGGCGCGCAGGGCCGGCATCCACAGGTATTTCCAGTATTGCCAGTTGGTGCTGGCAAAATCTTCATCGCGGAAGCGTTTGCCCCTTTCCAGCACCAGCACCGAATAGCCCTTTTCGGCCAGGCGCAGGGCTGAAACCGAGCCGCCAAAACCGGAGCCGATAATGACATAGTCGTAGATTTTTTCTGTCATGGTTCTCCTAATACCATACGCCCCCACTCCTCGAGCGAGAGGGTTTCGGCGCGGCGCATGGGGTCGATGCCAGCCTGCGCGAGCATCTCCCCGGCTGCGGCGGGAGAAATGCGCAGGCCAGCCGACAAACTATTGCGCAGGGTTTTGCGCTTTTGAGAAAAACCGGCTTTGGCAAAGCGAAAGAAGTCGTCCAACTTTTCAACCGGAATGAGCGGTTCAGGATGCAAATCTACACGAATAACAGAAGAATCGACCTTCGGCACAGGGTAAAACGCCCCGGCAGGGATATGGGCCACGATCGAGGGGTTGCCGTAGACCTGCACACTCAAGGCCAGCAAACTCATATCACCGGGCGCGGCACAAATCCGCTCGGCGACTTCCTTCTGGATGGTCAGCGCAATCCGGCGCGGACGGGGCGGGTTTTCGAGCAAATGCCGAAAAACCGCCGAGGTGATGTAGTAAGGAATATTGGCAACCACCAGGTAATCATCGGAGGGCATCAGGTCGGCGGGGGCATAATTCAGGATGTCGCCCTCGACCACGCGGACATTGCCAAAGGGTTGCAGCACCTCCCCCAAAACAGGAATCAGGCTCCCGTCCAGTTCGACCGCCGTTACCGAACGGGCAGACAGGGCCAGGTGGCGGGTCAAACTGCCCAGCCCGGGGCCAATTTCCAGCACGTCATCATCCAGCGTCACCCCGGCTGCGGCGACAATATTTGCCAGCACGGAATCGTCCTGCAGGAAGTTTTGGCCGAGGCCCTTGCTGGCCTGAAGGCCGCGCGCGCGCAGCAGGGCAGCGACATTGAGGGGCGGCAGGTTGTCTAGGGGCATGAGAAGGACTCCCTTGAGCCGGATGAATCGGGAGCGGTTGGCGAT
>JAWOIR010000437.1:0-9843 GCA_046484545.1 Anaerolineales bacterium | reverse complement strand
GCCGATGTCAGCGCCGCCAGCGTCAACCGCTCGCATGCCCGCGGACGGCGCGTCTACGTCTGGACGGTCAACGACCCTGAAGAAATGCGCCGCCTGCAATCCCTGGGCGCAGACGGCATCATCACCGACGACCCAAAACTGGCCCTGTCTGTGCTTGGGCGATAGCCTGTTATTTTCTCTACACCAACCTGCTATCCCTGGCACCGCCCTTCGACTACGAGCTTCGCCCTCCGCTCAGGACTGGTTACTGAATACTAAACACTGGACACTGAAACCCGAATGTTCCCCTACAACTGGCTCACAGACGCGCAAACGCGCATTTCCCCACACATCCGCATCACCCCGCTGACGCACGACCCGCAGCGGAATTTGTGGCTTAAATGGGAAAACCGTCAAATCACGGGGTCGTTCAAATTGCGCGGTGCACTTAATAAGGCCTTGCTGCTCGAAGATTGGGAACGACAGGCCGGGCTGGTAACGGCTTCGGCGGGCAATCACGGCCAGGGGCTGGCGTATGCCGCCAAATTGAGCGGCGCGCCGGTCAAAGTCTTTGCATCCGAACATGCCGTGCCGCGCAAAGTCGAAGCCATGCGCGGCCTAGGCGCCGACGTGGAACTTGTGCCGGGCGGCTACGAACAGGCCGAAGCGACTGCCATCCGCTATGCTTCAGAGCATGGCGGCACATTTGTCTCGCCGTATAACGACGCCGGGGTGATTGCCGGCCAGGGAACGCTGGCGCTCGAAATCCTGGCCCAGAATCCCGAAACGGCAAACATGACCTGGTATGTGCCGGTCAGCGGCGGTGGGCTGCTGGCGGGCGTCGGGTTGGCGCTCAAGCAAGCCAACCCCTCCGCGCGGCTGGTGGGGGTGCAGGCAAAAAACTCAGCCTTTATGCACAGCCTGTTCACCCGCGACACCCAGGAAGGTGTTCCTGACCTGCCCTCGCTGGCTGACGGGTTGACCGGGCCGGTTGAAACGGGTTCGATTACCGTGCCTTTGGTGCGCCGGTTGGCCGATGAAATCGTTCTGGTGGAGGAAGATGCCATCGCGCGGGCGGTGGCTTTCGCATGGAAAAACTATGGAGAAACGCTGGAAGGCTCCGGGGCGGTCGCGCTCGCGGCGGCCCTGAATGGCAGTCAAACGCCGGGGGCGGTGGTCGTTCTTTCGGGCGGCAACATCCAGCCCGAAGTCCACGCCGAGATTCTCCAAAAAATGGGAGATTTGCCTTGAGAACGCGCCTGGTTTCGGTCTTTTTACTTGCCATGATGCTGGTTTCACTGCCCTGGTCGGGCTATTCTGCCCAGGCCCAGAGCGGCGAAGCCCTGAATGCGCAGATACTGCTCTCGCGGCTGACCCCCGAAGAGCGGGTCGGACAGCTGTTCCTGGTCACGTTCGATGGCAGTGAATTTGATGAAGAATCGCCAATTTATGATTTGATTGTCAATTATCACGTTGGCGGCGTGGTGCTGACGACAGCCAACGACAATTTTGTCGCCGCGCCCGATACGGTGCTGGCCGCTTACGAACTGGTCGACGCGCTTCAGACCATCGAATGGCGGCATTCAGTCAACACGGCAGACCCAAACATCCCGAGCATCTATATCCCGCTCTGGGTTGGGATTGCACAGGAGGGCGGCGGGCCGCCCAACGATGAGATTTTCTCCGGCCTGACCACCCTGCCCGACCAGATGGCAATTGGTGCAACCTGGAATCCACTGATTGCCAACCGGGCCGGGGAGGTGATGGGGCGCGAACTTTCGGCGATGGGCTTCAATCTCTATCTGGGCCTTTCGCTGGATGTCTTGAGCAACCCAAACCCTTCGATTTCAGCGGATTTAAGCACACGCGTCTTTGGCGGCGACCCGTACTGGGTCGGCGAGATGGGACGCGCCTTTATCAGCGGGATGCGGTCTGGCAGCAACGGACGCATGGCCGTAATCCCCAAGCACTTCCCCGGACGTGGCAGCACTGACCGACCGACTGAGCAGGAAGTCTCGACCGTGCGGCGTTCGCTCGAAGATTTGAAAAACACCGACTTGGCGCCATTTTTCGCCGTCACCGGGGGTGCGCCCAACCCTGAAAGCCAGGCCGACGGGCTGCTGGTCTCGCATATCCGCTACCAGGGCTTCCAGGGAAATATCCGCGCCACCACCCGCCCCATCAGTTTCGACCCGCAGGCTCTCGGTCAACTGCTGTCGCTGCCACAGTTGGACAGTTGGCGGCAAGGTGGGGGCATTATGGTCAGTGACGACCTGGGGACTCCCGCTGTGCGCCGCTTTTACGACCCCGGGCAAGAGAGTTTTTCGGCCCGCCTGGTGGCGCGGGATGCCTTCCTGGCTGGCAACGACCTGCTCTACCTGGGCAATATCCAGTCGAGCGACATGGAAAACAGTTACACAACCACCCTGCGCGTGCTGGACTTTTTCACCCAAAAATACCGTGAAGACCCGGCCTTTGCCAACCGGGTGGACGAATCGGTGCTGCGCCTGTTGACGCTCAAATATCGCCTGTATCCTTCGTTCAGCCTGGCCAGCACGCGCTCAAATCGGGCTATCCTGGAGGAATTCAAGCCCTCGACCGAACTAACCTTCGAGGTGGCACGCCAGGCGGCCAGCCTGCTCAGCCCTTCGCGCGCTGAACTCTCCAACGTGCTGCCGGAGCCGCCCGGCCCGCGTGATTACATGATTTTCTTTACCGACACGCGCACACACACTCAATGTTCAGAATGCCCTGAATATACCGTCCTGCCGCATGACGCTTTGCAAAGCTCGGTGCTGGCTTTATACGGCCCGCAAACCGGCGCACTGGTGTCGCCAGCCAACCTGTCTTCGTATACGTTCGATGAATTGGGACTGTACCTCGATAACAACCCCGACAGCGTGCGCCTGACAAGCCATTTGCGGCGTGCCAACTGGGTGGTATTCTCGACACTCGACCTGAGCGAAGGCCGCAGGCAGGAGGCTATCTTCAAGCGATTCTTTGCCGAAAGGCAAAGCCTGCTGTTAAATAAACGGGTCATCCTGTTTACATTTGGCGCGCCTTATTACCTGGATGCAACCGACATCTCGAGCCTGACGGCTTATTACAGCCTGTACAGCGAATCGGCGCCTTTCATCGAAATCGCTGCGCGCCTGCTCTTTCAGGAAATCACGCCGGTAGGCGCATCCCCGGTCTCAATTCCCGGCCTCGGCTATGACCTGATTTCAGCCATGGCCCCCAATCCGAACCAGACCATCCCCTTAATTCTGGACCTGCCCGAAGAGTCTGAAAGTGAAGAAGAAGAACTCCCAACTCCTGAAATTCCGCCCGTGCCGGTTTTCAGCCTGGGCGAAAGCATAGCCATTCGGACAGGAACCATCTTAGACCATAACGGAAACCCAGTCCCCGATGGCACGGTGGTGCGCTTCACCCTGCAAACAGAAGGCGGGCTGGGTCAGCAAGTCGAAACAACCACCAGCCAGGGCAGCGCCAGGGCGTCTTTCCGACTGGAGCAGGCCGGGAGCGTCGAAATCCGCGCCGTGAGCGAACCGGCCGTAAACTCAGACATCATTCAACTGGATGTCTCAAGCGAGGGCGGTGCGGTCCTGATAATCACGCCAACACCCGAACCAACCCCTATCCCGGAACCGACACCCGTCATGACGCCTGAACCGGTCGCGCGAGAAAATCCGCTCATGAGCGAAGGGTCCCCCAACATTTTCGGCTGGCTTCTGGTCATGCTTGCGATTTTTTCCGGAGCAGGAATGGCCTATTGGGTCGTCATCCAAGTTCTTGACCCGCGCTGGGCCATTCGCTGGGGCATGCTGGTGCTGTTGGGCGGGCTGCTGGCTTACAATTATCTCATCCTTGAAATGCCCGGCGCCATCGCCTGGCTGGGCGGGCGCGGACTGGCGGCATTTTTGCAGGCTGTTATCCTGGGCCAAGTGACCGGTTTTATGTTTGGCTGGGCCTGGCACACATTCTTCACCGGTTGGGGTAAACCACAACCCGAAAAATAACCCAAACGGGCAATCTTCAACGCGACAAAAGCAGATAGACTTTCTTTGACTTATGGATTTCTCACTCACCACCCCGGCGCTGCTCTTTCCGGCAATTTCGCTGCTCCTTCTTGCCTACACGAATAGATTTTTGACCCTGGCCGCCCTGATTCGGGATTTATACGGGCGCTACAAATCCCAACCAGACCCCAAAATTATCGCTCAATTGCACAACCTGCGCTACCGGATTGTCATCATCCGCAACATGCAGATTTTGGGCGTCTCCAGTTTTTTCCTGTGTGTGCTGTGCATGTTCCTGCTCTTTGCAGGTTTGGCGCTGGTGGGAAAAATTGCTTTTGGGTTGAGTCTCCTGCTCCTGCTGGCCTCACTGGCGCTCTCACTGCGTGAGTTGCAGGTTTCCGTCGATGCGCTCACCCTGCAAATCCAGGATATCGATGAACTCGGAAAATCATCCTAAAGATTGGTTCTTTCCTGCTTCGCAGGCATGAACATCAAATTTCCGGCTCTCCTCGGAAGGTACTCCAATATGCGGCCTACTTCACAACAAATATCAGAGAGCCCTTGCAAATACAGGCAGGGTTTTGCAAAAATCCACATAAAATCGAAAAAAAGCTTACCCAAAGACAAAAAAATGTGCGATAATTAAACAGTGTCAAATGTCAGACAATTTGACACTGCCGCCAAACTGACCAACCAGCACTTTGAAAAAGTAGTCCCTGGCACAGGGCGCTTCAAGCCCTTGACGCCGTGCCAGTTACACTCAAAATGAAAGGCTTGCCTTTCAAACCTCATTCACCTACCCCATAAAGGAGGAACACCCATGCGAAAGTTTTTCACCCTTAGTTCACTGCTGGTACTGTTTGCCCTGGTACTGGCAGCCTGCGGCAGCCCAACTGCCCCAGCAGAACAACCCGCGGCATCCGATGAGCCCTTCATCTTTGGCATGTTACATGTCGGCCCGTACAATGACCGCGGCTGGAGCCAGGCTCATCACGAAGGCGGCGAGTATGTCGTCAAAAACGTGCCCGGCACCGAGATGATTTACATTGACAAGGTCAATCCCGCCGACCGGCCCGGCACCACCCCGGCCCAACTGGCTGAAGACCTGGTCGCCCAGGGTGCCAAACTGGTCATCTTCAACTCGGATGACATGAAAGATGGCGCGCTCGAATTTGCGCAGGCCAATCCTGAGATTATCGTCATCCACGCTTCCGGCGATTTTGCCTGGGAAGAAGGCATTGCCTACCAGGCCCTGCCCAATCTCGGCAACATCATGGTGCACATGGAATACGGCAAGGCCATTTCAGGCTGCGCCTCAGCCATGACCACCGAAACCGGAAAAATCGGTTATCTTGGGCCATTAATCAATGAAGAAACCCGCCGCTATACCGCCGCGAGCTACCTGGGCGCCAAGCACTGCTGGGAAAAATACCGCGGCAACGACCCCGACGACCTGGAATTCAGAGTCACCTGGATTGGCTTCTGGTTCAACATCCCCGGCGTGACCTCCGACCCGACCCAGGTTACCAACGACTTCTTCAACAGCGGCTATGATGTCGTTATCTCCGGTATCGACACCACCGAATCCGTCACCGAAGCCCGCAAGCGGGCGGCTGAAGGCCTGACCGTCTGGGCAGCGCCGTATGACTACATCGGCGCCTGCGAAGAAGGCCCCGAAATCTGCCTGGGCGTTCCCTACTACAACTGGGGCCCCTCCTACGCCGACGCTATCCGCCAGGCCAAAGATGGCACCTGGGCGCCCTCCTTCCTGGTTCCCGGCCCCGATTGGAGCAACATCAACAACCCCGACACCTCCGCCATGGGCTTCTTGAAGGGCGATGCACTCTCAGCGGAAGCCGCCACCGCGGTTGATGCCTTCATCGCCGAACTGGCGGGCGGCCTCGAACTGTTCACCGGCCCGCTCAACTACCAGGATGGCACTCCCTTCCTGGCCGATGGCGAAGTTGCCACCTTTAAGCAGATTTGGTACCTGCCACAATTGCTCGAAGGCATGGAAGGCCAAAGCGTTTCGCAGTAAGCCCCACGAACCCAAACAGGGGCAGGTCACAACAGGCCTGCCCCTGTTTTTCAAAATGCAGCCCACAAGAAAAACCCGGAAATTTGGTGTTCGTGCGTGTAAAGCACGCACGAACACCAAATTTCCGGCTCTCCTCATAAGGAGCAACCGGGAAGAGACCATGAACGTTGAACTCCAGAACATTCACAAAACTTTTGGCAGTGTTCACGCCAACGACAACATCAACCTGTCCGTGCCTGCCGGTATGATACAGGGCATTCTGGGCGAAAACGGGGCCGGAAAAAGCACCCTGATGAAAGTCCTTTCCGGCTTCATCCAGGCCGATAGCGGCACAATTTTTCTGGATGAAAAACCGGTCGTCATCCACTCCCCCGCCGACGCCATCAACTATGGGGTCGGGATGCTGCACCAGGACCCGCTCGACTTCCCCCCGCTCAAGGTGATAGACAACTTCATCCTTGGTCAGCCCGGCGGCCTGTTCCCGGACCGCTCCGCCGCCCGGCGGGACTTCAAGCGTCTCGCTGAACAATTTGGCTTCAACCTCAACCCCAACGCATACACCGACACCCTGACCGTAGGCGAACGCCAGCAACTGGAAATCCTGCGCCTGCTCTGGCTGGGCGCGCGTGTCCTGATTTTGGACGAGCCAACCACCGGCATTTCCGCCATACAAAAAGAGAAATTATTCGCCACCCTGAAAATCCTGGCGAAAGAAGGCAAGACAATTATTTTCGTCTCGCACAAACTCGAAGATGTCGAAGCCCTGTGCGACCGCGTGGCCGTCTTGCAGCAAGGCAAACTGGTCGGTGAAATGGCCCCGCCTTTCGACGCCGACAAACTGGTCGAAATGATGTTTGGCAAAATCATCACCTTTGGCGGGCGCACCACCTTCGAGCCGGGAGAAAGCACCCTGCGGCTTGAAAATCTTTGCGTGGAAGATTACCGACTGAGCATCCAGGGCGTTTCGCTGGATTTGCATCAGCATGAAGTCGTCGGCCTGGCCGGTATGGAAGGCTCGGGCCAGACCCTGTTCCTGCAAGCCTGCGCCGGGCTGGTTCGTCCAACCGGCGGACAACTGTACTGCAAGGGGATGGAATTAACCACCCGCACTTATCACGATTATAAGAAAAATGGCGCGGTTTACCTGCCCGCCGCGCGCCTGGAAGAAGGTCTCGTGCCCGGCATGACACTGACCGAGCACGTCATCCTGGCCGGGGAGCAGCAGGGCATGTTCATCAATCGCGCGGCAGCCGTGCAAAAATCGCAGGAACAAATTCAATCGTTCAACATCAAAGGTCACCCCGAAAGCACCGTCGAATCGCTTTCAGGCGGCAACCAGCAGCGCGCCCTGCTCTCGCTGATGAATGAACCGCTCGACCTGATTCTGGTCGAACATCCCACGCGCGGCCTGGACATCGAATCGGTCATGTACATCTGGAGCAAACTCAAGGAACGCTGCAAGCAGGGCACCTCCATCCTGTTCATCTCCTCCGACCTGGATGAAATCCTGCAATACAGTGACCGCATCCTGGTCTTTTTCGCGGGCAAAGTCTCGCCTCCCATCGACGCCGCCACCACCAGCGTGGACCAACTCGGTCAACTCATCGGCGGCAGGGGCTGGGAGAAGATAACGAACAACACGGAGGCCGTCAATGCCTGATTCCCGCTGGACTATCTTGCTGTTGCGCCTGGGCGCTTTATTGCTGGCCCTGGTCTTTACCCTCCTGATTCTGCTGGCTTCCGGGGCGCAGCCCTTCCAGGTCTTTGGCGACATCGTCAACGGCGCAATCGGCTCAACAGCCAGAATCGCCAATGTGCTGAGCGCCTGGGTTCCGCTGGTGCTGGTCTCGGCGGGCTTGCTGATAACCTTCAGCGCCGGCCTGTGGAATATCGGCATCGAAGGCCAAATCATGCTGGGCGCCATCTTCACCACCGGGGCCATCCGGCTGTTTCAGGATACCGCCCTGCCGCCCGCGCTGGTGGTTGCGCTGGCTATCCTGGCCGGTATCCTGGGCGGCGCGTTGTGGGCCTCGCTGGCCGGGGTGCTGAAAACCTTCGGCGGCGTCAACGAAATTTTTGGCGGACTGGGGCTTAACTTTGTCGCCACTTCGATTTCCCTGTGGCTGATTTTCGGCCCGTGGAAACGCCCCGGCGTGGCCTCGATGAGCGGCACCGAGCCTTTCGACACAGCCTTCCGCCTGGCAACCTTCCCCGGCATGAGATTAAGTCCCTGGGCGCTGTTGCTGGCCGTCCTGGCTGTGATTTTTGTTTTCTTCCTGCTGCGCGGCACTTACTTCGGCCTGCGCCTGAAAGCGGTCGGGAAAAATCCGCGCGCTTCGTACCTGCTCGGCGTCCCCACCTGGCAGCACATGATGCTGGCCTTCATCCTGTGCGGCGCGCTGGGCGGACTGGCCGGGGCAATGCAAGTGACCGGCGTCTACCACCGCCTGATTCCTTCCATTTCCAGCGGTTACGGGTATATGGGCTTGATGGTTGGCATGTTGGTCAATTACCATCCGTTCTGGGCTGCGCCGGTTTCGCTCTTCTTTGCGGCCCTGAACATTGGCAGTATCCAACTCCCCATCATTCATAAACTGGATTCTTCCCTGGCCGGCGTTTTACAGGGTGTGCTGGTGCTGTTCGTCTTGCTGGCTGAAGGCGTGCGCCAGCGATACTTCAAACGAAAGGCGGCCTCCTCATGACCACTGACATGCTGCTGATTGGATTGGCTGGCGTACTCGTCAGCGCCGCCCCGATTCTTTTTGCCGTCATCGGTGAAACCATTTCGGAACGCGCCGGGGTCATCAACCTGTCGCTAAACGGGACCATCCTGCTCTCGGCCATGGCCAGTTTTGCCGTTACAGTCGAGACGAACAGTCTGATTGTCGGGTTTCTGACCGGGGCTTTGGTCGGCGCGCTGGTGGCTGCCATCGTGGCTTTCTCTTCCATTACGCTGCAACTCTCACAGGTGGCCGTCGGCTTTGTGCTGGCGATTACCTGCCGCGACCTGGCCTACTTTCTGGGCAACCCCTACATGGGCGAGATGGGCCCGCGTCTCGGCCTGGCACCCGTCCCCTTCCTGGGCGAACTGCCGTTCATCGGGACGCTGCTCTTCCGCCACGACATCATGACCTATCTCTCGTTCATCCTGATTTTCGCGGCCTGGGCCTTCATCTTCCGCACCCGTCCCGGCTTGATGCTGCGCGGCATCGGCGAGAAACCGGCCTCGGCCTTCGTGCGCGGTGCAAATGTCAAACGACTGCGCTATCTCTATGTCATCGCCGGCGGCGCGCTGATTGGCCTGGCCGGACCGATGTACTCGCTCTCGGTCAAAGCCGGCTGGAAGGGAACCATCTCCGGCCTGGACGGAATCGGCTGGATTGCGCTGGCCATCACCATCTTCGGCGGCTGGAATCCGCTGCGGGCCGCCTTCGGCGCCTACCTTTTCGCCGTCCTGCAATGGCTGGGACTGGTGCTGCAACCCGCCCTGCCGGGCATCTCCTCGCAAGTCCTGCAAGTAGCCGCCTTCCCGCTCATGATTCTGACCCTGCTGCTGGTCAACATCGGCGACACCGAATGGGTCGCCCGCATGTTAGCCGCCCTGCCCGAAACCACCCGCCATCGCCTCGAAAATCTCATCCGCACCCTGCAAGCGAAGCCGCCCGCCTCGCTCGGCACGCCGTTTGAGTGGGAGTAGGGGAAGAGATGCCCAGGCGGCACCCTTGCCCCTGGCTTTTTATGAAACAAAGCATTAGCTTACACCCGTTCCTTTTCGCAGCTTACCCGATATTGTTCCTGATGTCGAAC